>JAVERJ010000284.1:0-2816 GCA_034007185.1 Candidatus Carbonibacillus sp.
TTGTTCTAAAGAAGGCGCTTCGTTACCAGAAAGGCGCTTATGATTGGATCCAAGCAGCTGATCGCTATCAAACGCCCGATGGATTTTTAAAAGACGCCAGATAAAATAAAGATCGATGCGTGTGATAAGCTTTCCATCATGGAATTGCACTTTGATCACTGCCTGAATTGGACTGATAACCAAGATCACGATTAAAACGATCATCACCCCTCCGATGACCCCCATCCAGATCAACACACGTACCACCCACCTTTCTTTTTGTGTTTCCAAGCGATATGACGCTAAATGAAACCATGCCTCCTAGCAAAAAAACAAAGTATGTAAGACGGGCGACCACCAGAGGGGTCGCCCGTATGCTTCAGTTATTTAAATGTTAATACCCTTGTTGCGTTCCTGCCATGTGTTGCTGAGCATACTGAACAAGACGTTTCGTAATTTCACCACCAACCGAACCGTTGGCACGCGATGTGGTATCCGGGCCGAGCTGCACCCCAAATTCAGAGGCAATTTCATACTTCATTTGATCGATCGCTTGCGCTGCACCCGGAACAACCAGCTGATTGGAGCTACGGCTGTGACTGTTTTGTGCCATGTGCTTCACCTCCTCTCGCGGTGTAGTCTTATGATCTACCGAAGCGAGGGAAGTCATGCATACAATTTTGCAGAAAATGTTGGTAGAAAGCATTCACAAAAAACTTAAGATCCATTGTACAACATCAGGGCCAGGGTCGAATCAGATCATCAAGCTTTTTAGAAGACGTTGTTAACAATTTAACCGTTCCATCCACGCCAATCAGTACATCATCTTCAATGCGTACCCCGCCAACATCCGGTATATAAATACCAGGTTCAATCGTAAATACATGGCCCGGTGCAATCGTGAGCGTCTGTCGCCCATGAATGGATGGGCGCTCATGGATCGAAAGGCCCAAGCCATGCCCCAAACGGTGCGTAAAATAAGCGTCATACCCCCGCTCATGCAAAGCAGCCCGGGCCACTTGATCCAGTTCACCGTACGGTAAACCGAGCCGGATATGACGGATGGCTTTCTCTTGCGCCTCCAATACAGCTTTGAGCATGTCCAACGAGCGGGCCTCAGGTGTGCCTAAAATATATGTCCGCGTCATATCCGCATGATAACCTTCCACCGCAAAGCCGAGATCAATCAACAAAAAACCGGCTTCAATCAAGGCTTCACTGCTCGTCCCATGCGGAAGTGAGGAGCGCGCACCACTTAAAACAATCGTCGGAAAAGACATTTCACGAATGCCCATACGGCGTGCCCGCGCTTCTATCGCTTGGACCACATCAATCTCCCGCATGCCAGGCTTTAAATCTTCAGCGATCACCATATCCAAAACGCTCGAAAGACGTCGTGCGGCTTCCTCTAAGTACTTTTGTTCCTCCGTATCTTTGACCATTCGTTGCATTGCGATGATTTCATCCAGATCCAACCACTGTGCAGAGGGGATCGGCGAACCATAACGAAGGAGCGCGGCTTCTAACTGCTCAGCAAAAAAAAGTGAGAGGAGTTTTTTTTCAACGGCAACGCCACCCCATAGCTTTCCTTGTACCAGCTGGCCGTCTGCCCACGCTCCCATCGATTCAAGGTTTGAAGCATCGGTCAAACGGAAAAGCGCTCGCGTTAAAACATCCTCAAACGACGCATCATCGGAATAGGACTCCACAGGAAGGCCGGTCACTGATACCGTCTCTTCCTCCAGCTTCGGAACGACCCAAAGCGCGCGCCCATGATACATCAAAAGCGCAATCAGACGTTCATGGCCTTCTAAGAATAAACCAGTCAAATAATAAAGTGTCTCACGTGATGTGACCATCCCGAAAAGAGACGATGCCTTCAAAGACATGTGTAAAAGGTGTTGCCGTCTATGGAAGGTGGTGTTATTCATGATCTTCTCCCCTTTATACTCAAATGGCTGACGCTTTTATGGTACACTGAAAAAGATGATCCACCCTACGCTGCACCGCAAACATGTTTTTGCCTCTCAAACACACGATTCTGATCTTTAGAAAGGATGAATCCGATGCCGGTTATACCTTACCTCAGCTCTACCCCACAAATCGCAGACCACGTTTTTATCGCCGAAGATGCTTGGATCAGCGGCAACGTGCGTATCGGCATGCACACCAACATCTGGTTTGGTGTCGTCATTCGTGGTGATGTAGCCCCGACGACGATTGGCACACGTGTCAGTATTCAAGACTTAACCGTCATTCATCAAAGTCCAGATCATCCAGTCGTCATCGACGATGATGTAGTCATCGGCCACCGCGCGCTCATTCACGGTGCCACCATCCATCGCGGCGCTCTCATCGGAATGGGCGCGATCATCTTAGACGGCGCTGTCATTGGTGAAGGCGCTCTCATCGGCGCAGGCAGTCTCGTTCCTCCGGGCATGGTCGTTCCCCCACGGAAGGTGGCCCTAGGGCATCCCGCTCGCATTACCCGCGACGTTTTAGAAAAAGACATCTTAGAGCATCGACGTATCGTCGAGACGTACGTCATGCGCGGTAAAACATATCATGACATTTTCCAAACAATGCATAAAAACACATAGCCTTCCCTTCAAAAAACATGTACAATGTAAGAAAGGAGGGAAAAGTCATGTATACTTCCATTTTATTAGCATACGATGGTTCGGAACACGCAAAACGCGCGCTGAACGCCGCCATCGAGTTGACGAAGCTTACACCGAATGCACAACTAAAAATCGTACATGTCGTTCGTTTTGATCATTTTGAAGAAGGTGTCTTTTCGCAAATGACGGGCATGGTCTCCCGCGCCGAATATCGTG
>JAVERJ010000285.1:0-2804 GCA_034007185.1 Candidatus Carbonibacillus sp.
AGGATTCGTTCACCTCGTTGGGTTTGCGCTTCTTATTTTGTTGATAATCGTAGTGACATGGAACGATATTCAAAAACTGTTTTTGGGTTAACGATATGAACGATCGACCATAGATCATCATCTAAGCATCTCATGTCTTGACTGTCTTTTGGATTGAATTGTCCTATGAAAGTGTCCACGTCATCCTGATGGGTGGATGATGGATCATGGTTTAAAAAAGGAGAGGATATGGAATGTACACGCGAGAAATGACACGCCCCATCCAAGTTGGTGCTGTAAAGATTGGCGGTTCGAATCATGTCGTGATACAATCAATGACCAATACGGATACGCGTGATGTGGAAGGGACACTTCAACAAATTCATGCCCTCCACGATGCTGGGTGTCAGGTTGTGCGGTTGGCTGTCGTCAATGAAGATGCCGCACAGGCGCTCAAACAGATTAAAGCACGCTCTCCGCTGCCCATCGTCGCCGATATTCACTTTGATTATCGCTTAGCCTTAAAAGCATTGGATGCTGGTGTTGATAAGATCCGAATCAACCCTGGCAATATTGGATCGAAAGAGAAGGTCAAAGCCGTCGTAGAGGCATGTCGGGAACGCGGTGTGCCCATTCGTATCGGGGTCAATTCTGGCTCCGTCGAATCGAGGTTATTAGAAAAGTATGGGTATCCGACAGCGGATGCGCTCGTCGAAAGTGCGATGGGACATATTGAGATCTTGGAAGATCTTGGTTTTTACGATATCGCCGTGTCGCTAAAATCGACCGATGTTCCGACGATGATTGAAGCCTATACAAAGATGGCGGAACTGAGACCGTATCCGTTGCACGTTGGTGTGACGGAAGCGGGAACGGCTTTTAGTGGTGGGATTAAGTCTGCTGTCGGAATTGGCTCTGTGCTGTCGCGGGGGATTGGCGATACCATCCGCGTTTCATTAGCGGCTGATCCTGTTGAAGAAATCAAAGTTGCTAAAAATATTTTAAAAAGCTTAAATATCGCAGCCAGCGATCCCATCGTCGTCGCTTGTCCTTCGTGTGGTCGCGTGGCCATCGACTTGATTGGTCTAGCCAATCGTGTTGAAGAAGCCACCAGTCACTTGAAGCATCCTTGGAAGATTGCTGTCATGGGTTGTGCTGTGAATGGCCCGGGAGAAGCGCGGGAAGCAGATATCGGTATTGCTGGTGGTCACGGTGAAGGTCTTATTTTCAAGCATGGAAAAATTTTGAAGAAAGTACCTGAAGCGCAGTTGTTTGATGCACTGATGGCAGAAATTTATGCCATGGAGAAAGAACGATTGGAGCAAGAAGCGCGGGAAAAAGAACCTGCGCAATGATCTGTGACGTCTTCTGGCGATAAACACGCTTAAGGTATCATTGGATCGATTGGATGTTAGAGTAGGTGTAGGTTTGCTGAAGGATGGAGGCGATTTTTAAAGGATGAGGCAGTCTCGCGCGTTTATACCGACCATGCGTGAAGTCCCACGCGATGCTGATGTTGTGAGTCATCAACTGCTTTTAAGAGCTGGTTATATTCGGCAACTCTCTTCAGGGGTTTATAGTTATCTGCCATTAGCGTATCGTGTTTTGAATAAGATTATGCGCATCGTTCAAGAAGAGATGGATGCCATCGGTGGACAAGCAGTGCTTCTTCCGGCCCTTCAACCCCAAGAATTATGGCAGGCGACCGGGCGTTGGGATGACTATGGGCCCTTGATAATGAAATTGAAAGATCGACACGAACGACTTTTTGCACTTGGTCCGACGCATGAAGAAGTGATCACGGCGCTTGTACGCGATGAGGTCAAAACGTATAAACGTTTGCCTCTGATTCTTTATCAAATTCAGACGAAATACCGCGATGAGTATCGACCGCGCTTTGGTCTGTTACGGGGTAGAGAGTTCATCATGAAAGATGCTTACTCTTTTGACCGCGATGAAGAAGGATTGGACCAAAGTTATTGGGCGATGTATCACGCATACGAGCGCATTTTTCAACGTCTTGGCTTAAGCTTTCGCGCCGTGGAGGCAGATTCTGGCGCCATCGGTGGTTCGCATAATCATGAGTTTATGGTCCTCTCATCTGTAGGAGAAGATACGATTGCATATTGCAGTGCGTGTGATTATGCGGCAAATGTCGAACGTTGTGAAATCGCTCCACCCAAACGTGACACAGATGTGCACCCTGAAGCAGAAGATACTGAAACGATGGCTCCATTACAAGAAGTGCCGACACCGGGCATTCGTACGGTTAGTGAGCAAGCCACGATGCTCGGTCTTAATGAGTCAGATATCATTAAAAATGTAGTCATCCTAGCGGATGGCGAACCAGTGCTGGTGCTGATTCGGGGCGATCATCAGATGAATGAAGTCAAGGTCAAGCATGTCTTAGGGGTAAGACATGTTGAGATGGCCAGCGATGACGATATTCGACGTCTTTTTCACACGTCACCTGGTTTTGTCGGTCCGATCAGTATAAGCGGTGTGAAAATTATTGCCGATTGGGCGATTGCGACCATGCGTGGCGCTTCGACCGGTGCGAACCGCGACGATTGGCACTATATCGGCGTCTATCCCGAACGTGATTTTAACGTTGATCTTTATGCCGACTTGCGGGTGGCTACTCATGGTGACCTTTGCCCGCGCTGCGGTGCACCACTACAGTTTACACAAGGCATTGAAGTGGGACATGTTTTTAAGCTAGGAACAAAATATTCACGTGCCCTTGGAGCAATGTATTTAGACGAAGATGGGAAGGCACGGGAGATAATCATGGGATCATATGGCATCGGTATTTCCCGGGTAAT
>JAVERJ010000016.1:0-18809 GCA_034007185.1 Candidatus Carbonibacillus sp.
ATGGTCGCATAGCGTTGGGAAGGGATTCGTCTGAAACCGATGCCTCTTTCGCGTGCTGCTCTTTCGAACGTGCTGTGTTATCGAATGAAGCAGGTATTGCTTGCGCTGTTGAAGAAGCCGTTGCCGTTTGACCCGTCGCAATAAAGTTTAGAACATCTTTACGCGTCACCCGTCCATGTTCTCCGGTTCCGGTCACTTGATTTAGATCGATACCATATTCACCTGCAAGTCTTAATACGGCTGGAGAATACCGTCTACGCCCAACGGTGTCTTTTGTTACGGATGCAGGGTTAGAATGTTGAGGTTCAGAAGATGCGCTCGTTGAGATCGCCGGGGGTTTTTGTTCTTTCGACGACTGTTCATGCAAAAGGGTGTCGTCCTCAGCAGAAGCCGTATGTTCGACTTCAAAACGCATAATCGGTGTACCGACTTGAACCGTTTCCCCTTCTGCAACTAAGCGTTCTACCACGCGCCCAGCCTCCGGTGCGGGCACTTCAGCAGTTACTTTATCCGTCTCTACTTCACATATCGGATCGTAAGCATGAACGGTATCGCCTGGTTTTACAAGCCAACGCACGACAGTACCTTCCGTTACGCTTTCACCCAATTTGGGCATCGTCAAGATCTTGAGTTCCGCCACGTTATCCCTCCTGATCATACCCCTAGCAAATATGTTTCGAAATGCTTCACGCATTCTACTTTAGAAACGTGCCAATGCACGCATGGCTTCAGTAATGGCTTCGGTTTGCGGTAAAAACGCCTTTTCTAAGGGTGGTGCATAGGGCATCGCTGGAACGTCGAGACCACCCAGACGACGAATCGGGGCATCGAGATCGAAAAACGCATGTTCTGCGATGATGGCTGCAACCTCTCCACCGACACCACCTTCTAAGTTGTCTTCATGCACGATTAACACTTTCCCTGTACGCTGTACGGCCTGAATGATCGCCTCACGGTCCAGGGGATACAAACTGACAAGATCAAGCACATGTGCTTCTATACCTTCGCCTGCCAATATGTCAGCTGCTTCGAGCACTTGCTGCAATGTATAGCCGTAACTGATCACCGTGATATCATCGCCCTCACGTTTGAGACGTGCGCGATCCAAAGGCAGCGTATAAAGATCATCAGGAACTTCTTCTTTCAAAAGACGGTACAACCGTTTATGTTCCAAAAATAACACAGGATCGTCGCTTCGAATGGCGGCTATAAGCAATCCTTTGGCTGTATAGGGATCAGAGGGTGTCACAACACGTAGACCTGGGACACCGGTAAAGATTTTTTCGATGCTTTGGGAATGATAAAGCGCCCCATGAACACCCCCACCATACGGAGCGCGAATCACAAGTGGCACACCCCATCCGTTATGAGAGCGATAACGGATTTTGGCCGCTTCATTAACGATCTGATTGGTTGCCGTAAATATAAAATCAGCAAACTGGATCTCTGCAACCGGTCTCAGTCCTGCCCCGGCTGCACCAATCGCAACACCGACGATGGCCGATTCCGCGAGCGGGGTATCGATGACACGCATCTCACCAAATGTCTCCATCAGACCTAGTGTTGCACGGAACACACCACCGCGTTTGCCTACATCTTCTCCCAAGATAAACACCCGTTCATCGCGGGTCATCTCTTGTCTTAAAGCATCCGTAATCGCTTCGATATAAGAGCGTAACATGATTTTTGCCTCCTTTCTGTAATCATTATTCGTTAGACACTTCAGCATAAACGTAGCGTGTGACAGTGGAAGGATCAGCATAAGGGGCACGTTCAGCATAAGTTGTGGCATCGTTAACGATGGCCATGACCTCTTTTTCTAACGTCGTGATGGCTTCTTCATCGCTGAGCGACTGATCTAAGATATAGGCACGCATTTTACCAAGTGCATCACGCGCTTTTTCTTCCTCTAATTCTTTTTGATCACGGTATGTCCGGTCATCATCATCAGAAGAATGCGGGACAAGACGAGAAACACGTGCTTCGATGAGCGTTCCTCCGCGTCCTTCAAGCGCTCGATGACGTGCCTCTTTGACCGCCTGATAGACGAGAAAAGGATCGCTGCCATCGACCAGAACCCCTTCCATCCCATAGCTCCCTGCACGTTCGGCGATCGTCTTTGAGGCCACTTGTTTGTGATAAGGAACCGATATGGCGTACGTATTGTTTTCAACGAATGCAATGACGGGCAAGCGATGAACACCGGCAAAGTTTAGCCCTTCATGAAAATCTCCTTGATTGGATGTCCCGTCCCCAAAGCTTACAAAAGAAACTTTTTGCTCACCACGCATTTTGAAAGCCAGAGCAAAGCCAACAGCATGCGGTATTTGTGAACCGGTTGGCGAGGACTGGGTAAAAATGTTCAGTTTTGGATCGCTAAAATGGTTGGGCATCTGCCGCCCACCGCTCGCCGGATCTTCCGCTTTGGCAAAAGCTGCAAGCATGATGTGACGAGGATGAACGCCGAGTGTGAGCACGACGCCTAGATCACGGTAATAAGGAAAGACAGCATCTGATCCAGCTTGTAGCGCCCATGCGGCACCCACTTGAGCCGCTTCATGACCTTGACAGGAAATCACAAAAGGTATTTTTCCTGTGCGATTAAGCATCCACTGCCGTTCATCCAATTTTCTTGACAAGTACATCATCCGATACATTTGAATGACATCTTCGTCCGAAAGCCCAGCAGAACGATGATTCATCATCCCTACCTCCTATCGAGTACATGATTTTTACACCAACATTTTTACACCAACATTTTTACACCAACATTTTTCACCAACATATAAACCGTCATCAAACACCACTATGAAGACCAGTGCCTTCAGCCATAAAGGCCGCCTCAGCCAAAAGTTCGGAAAGCGTTGGATGGGGATGAATCACGCGCGTCAGTTCCCATGGACTCATCTCCATCAGACGCGCTAACGATGCTTCGCCAATGAGTTCCGTCGCTTTGGACCCAATGATATGCACTCCAAGCACGTCGTCATGTTTACGGTCATAAACGAGTTTCAAAAAACCTTCAGACGCACCTTCGACGAGCGCTTTTCCGATGGCCCGGTAAGGTACTTTGGCGACTCCCACATCGAAACCTGCTGCTTTAGCATCATTTTCGGTCCATCCAATGCTTGCCACCTCAGGATAACTGTACGTTGCCTTCGGCACAAAACGCGGATCAACCCGCCTTCCCCCTCGTCCCGTCATATGTAACACGGCTTCTATCGCTTCACGGGAAGCGAGATGCGCCAACATCATGCCCCCTATCACGTCACCGACTGCATAGATATGGGACTCTTTTGTCTGATACGTATCATTGACAACAATTGCACCATCTTTCGTAAGGATGCGCGTATTTTCAAGACCGATATCTTCGATATTGGGTACACGCCCGACTGAGACCAATAGCGCCTCAGCAGCAATAACTGTGTGCGGACGAAGCGTGACGTCAAGACCATCTTCTTTAAAATGAAGCGCTTCGACATCAATGGTATGCTCAGTATAGATCTTAATACCTTTTTTCTTATATATTCTCATGAGCTCCCGGCTGATCTCTTCATCTTCGCCTGGTAACAGACGATCTGTTGCCTCAACCAAACTCACTTCGACCCCAAGATCGTGAAAAAGAGAAGCCCATTCCACACCGATCACACCACCGCCGATGATCACCATGCTTTTCGGTAGTGTTTTCATGCGCCAAAGGTTATCACTGTCAAAAATACGCTGACCATCCGGAGTTATCCCCGGTAAGGTCCTCGGTTTTGAACCGGTCGCCAAAACGACATACGTGCCTCGGATGAGCGTACTTTCATCTCCGCCTTGGGTCATCGCATCATGGTCATGAACAGGCAGTACGCTGATCGTCCCCGCTTGCGGGGCAAAGATCGAAGGACCTAAAAGACGGCCGTGTCCTGTGTAGACGTCAATCGCGCCCTTTTTCATCAAAAACTGAATGCCTTTTTCCAAAGTCGAGATAACGCCTTGAGCTCGTTTTAAAGCCACATCCCAATGAAAATGAACGTCTACGCTTTCAACACCAAAATCTTTAGCCCGTAGATGCTCTCGATAGATTTCAGCAGACTTTAAAAGGGATTTAGAAGGAATGCAACCGCGATGAAGACATGTCCCCCCTAAACCATCACGATCCACCATGGCTACTTTAAGACCAAGTTTTTGAGCGTACAGTGCCCCAACATATCCAGCTGGGCCACCACCTAAAAAAACAACATCATACATGTGTCCCATGCTTGGCCGCGCTCTTTTCTGACCAGCACACTTTAGGAACAAACAGCGCTGGAAAGAAAAGTCTGACGACCTTCACCCCCTTTTCCCGAGGTTTAACATGTTTTTTTCATGCGGTAAAAATGTCTTTCGAACCCGACCTATGGTGCGTATGCGTTCTTCGGCAAGACGATTGGCTGCTGCCGCATGTGAGATACGATCGCGTTCACTGATCTCAAGAATACCGAGTACATGATCGTAGATACGCTCCACCTTTTTTAAGGCGCGCTCGCGATTGTATCCTTCTAATTCGTCGGCGACGTTAATCACACCGCCAGCGTTGATCACGAAATCTGGAACATAAAGAATGCCTTTTTCATACAATACATCCCCGTGACGATCTTCAGCCAACTGATTGTTGGCTGGTCCAGCGATGATCTTAACCTTCAATCGAGGGATGGTATCGTCGTTGATAATACCACCAAGAGCATTCGGAGAAAAAATATCCGCTTCTACATCATAGATGGCTTCTCGTGCGACAGGATGCGCGCCAAACTCACGAACGAATCGTTCCACATTTTCTTCATAAAGGTCGGTCACAAAAAGCTCTGCACCTTCTTCGTGGAGATGACGGGCCAGATGATAAGCAACAGAACCACAACCTTGCATCGCAATGCGTTTTGCTTTCAGCGAAGGCGTACCGAACGCTTTCTGTGCTGCCGCACGCATGCCTTGATAGACACCGTAAGCCGTAACTGGAGAAGGATTACCGCTTGATCCAAAAGCTGGAGAAATGCCCGTTACATAATGTGTTTCTTGATAGATGAGATCCATATCTTGCACCGTCGTGCCGACGTCTTCAGCTGTAATGTAGCGTCCACCTAGACTTTCTACACATCGTCCAAAGGCACGAAACAGCGCTTCGCTTTTATCTTTGCGAGGATCGCCGATGATGACCGCTTTGCCCCCACCCAGATTGAGCCCAGCAACAGCGTTTTTGTATGTCATACCACGGGAAAGACGAAGAACATCCATGAGTGCTTCTTCCTCCGTGGCGTACGGCCACATGCGCAGACCGCCGAGCGCTGGTCCGAGTGTCGTATCATGGATGGCAATGATGGCCTTAAGACCAGCCGTTCGATCTTGACAAAAAACAACTTGTTCATGATCGTAAAAACTCATCGTTTCCAATACGCGCATATCCATCCTCCTCGATCATTTCTTTCATTGTTACGCAAAAAAAAGATAAAGTAAAGTAAACAAGGATCTGAGATACGGTCATTCATGAATTTTGTAAGCGCTTACTAAATGGATTCTCTTTTATTTTCCTTGATGGACACAATTTTGTCAATGCTTTTGATGGGCCATACTTAAAGTTCTTCACTTTAAATTAATAGGAATAGAGAATCTATTTATCTATCTCCAATGAAGCGTATGGCCTTCTAGATAAAAGCGTATGGCGTTCAACATATGCAGATGAATGCGCGCTGTGTTATACTAAAAACAACAAAAGGAAGGGATTTTTCATGACACCATCAAAGGAAAACGCGCCAACGCTTAACCCTAAAGAGCGCCGTAAAATCATTGTACAGCGGATCTTAGCGCTCACCTTTCTCGCCTTATTTGGCGTTCTGAGTGCGATTGGCTTAGATTGGTTAAAAGATAGTTTTTTCAGTGCGCTTTCTGGTATTGGTTTTAGCTGGTGGAAAGTGATCTTTGGTTTTCTGTTTTTTATCATTGGGCTTGCTTTTCTCGCTGGATTTAATTTTTATCGCGATGTCAAACGCAGTTATACGCAACCCAAATTTATTAAATGGTATCGTCGGCGGCTTAAAGCGAAACAAAAATGAGATCCATACACCTCAACGCACCCCCCAGGCATCAATCGCCCTTAGAATGGGGTGCTTTTCAATAAAATGACTGAGTGAATGGCTTTCCGCATAGAGGATGATGGGTATAAATATCAAGGCGATCAACAGTTGTACGTTCGTCTGTATCTCCCTGACGATCATATATGTCAGCGATAGACCTAAAAAAATCGCACCAGCATCGCCAATGATGAGCTTTCGTCGGGCTTCCAGAGCACTCATGACAATCAAAAATGCCGTCAATAACAACACGTCGTAAAACCCATCGCCTCTATCATTCACAAAAAACGTCCAGAGCAAGAGAGGGAAGCTTAAGAAGAACCAACCTTTAACTGCACGTAGCGGCCGAACATCTAGTAGGTTCATCACATGTGTTAATACAGATGCAAGAAGAGCGCTCGCGGCCAAAGGCGCCATGATGCCCCACCCCGTCGCCGTTACGGTGTTGGGTCGATTGATATAACCGATGAGCGCCCCGATTAGCGGCATGGTGATGAGTTTGATGATGCCACTGGTTAGAACGCCATTTGTCCACAATACGTACAAATGCGAACGAATGCCTTTGATCTGTCGTTCCCCGTATACGTCATCATACCATCCAATCCATACGCCTAAAGCAAGGATGCTATCGCTGATAAAAGATCGAACGTCATATAAACCGCTTTGCTTTTGTCCGAACATGTTAAGTACAACCAACGACAGGCGTATGGAGAAGTAAAAAAAAATATAGACGACACCCGAACCAGTTGGAATACACGCTCCAAGCCAGTTTGGCACCATCCACTTTTTTTTATATGCATATTTTATGTAAACATAAAAAAGGAAGTATGCCCATAACAGATACAGACCAAATTCTAAAAAAACGATGTTTAGGCAACACATGTGCTTGGGTCCGCTCCTCTAGTGCTATACCGCTGTATGCGTGGCCTCTCATCGATCGAGGTGGCGCGTTCATTCCATCACCTGCCGATCACGACCAAGATCTTCTCTATCCCAACGCGCCAGAAGTCGAATAATATCTAGTCCTTGTCGTCCACGGTGCAACCATCCAGAGATATTTCGACCTCGACCGATATGGCGAATCGGAAGCTCAACCTCGAGCGGGTAAAGTCGAAGCCGTGCTAACAAGAGCGTTAGGTAGACTTCAATGCCCCATCCTTTAGGAAAGGATCGTGTATAAGGTACGAGCCACCGCCGAAGAAGCAATCGTTGTCCGGATAGCGGTGCTTTGAGCTTAAGACCGGTCCGTTCATAAATGGCTTGGCGGCTGAGTCTTTCCACAATGCCCCATCCCCTTTTGTCACTGCTTGGTAGCACGCCGATCGCATACGGTAATACACCTTCGGTCATGTCTAATAATAGTTTAAGTTTAGATGCTTCACCTGCCAAATCGGCATCGACAAACATAAGGCGTTCATAACGTGCGGCAATAACCCCTTGGGCCAACGCATATCCTTTACCGTGATTGTGAGCAAGACGCACTGTGCGTACCCCTTTGGGCCATACCAATGATGATGTCTCATCGCGACTTCCGTCATCTACGATCACGATTTCCTCAAAAAAAGGGGCTTCAAGCAATGTGTGAACGGTTATGTAGAGCGATTGGGCCATGTTATAACTCGGAATGATGACACTCGTCTTCATAACGTATCCATTCCTATCCTTACACTTGGAAGATGTGAAGCCCGTTCGATATCGAGCATTTCTCGGCTACGGAGCACTTCGTGCCATGTGGCAATACCGGTGATATCAAAAAATCGATGACCGTACATCAAGGACAATAACACAGTGCTGGCAAGACCTTTGCGATTTTTTTCTAAGGCATCGAGCAATGTCTGATGTCGACCGATGACTAAGATGGTTTGTGCGCCGCTTTCTATCGCCATACGGATGGCCACATCTTCACTCGTTCCAGGCATATGGATGGTATAAAAGGAAAGACGTTTTTTGAGCAAGCGTTCCCTTTCCGGTGCCCAACCATCCTTATAGGCATGCAGACAACGTTCGCGAGCCAATGTGAGTGCGCGATCGCTGATGCTATCAAAGTCACCGATCACGATATCCGGTCTTAAACCATACCCGAGTAAGACATCCGCCCCACCGTCCACACCAATGAAAACCCACTCAGAAAGATCATAGGTCTTGAGAAGGATGTTTAAATCCGCTTCACTCGTTGCCGAACGAATGAGAATAAGAACGTTTTTCCCCTTCAATTGTTGACTTACGTACGGCCATTGATACGGTGTGCGATATGTTTCGATCTCTTGCTGCATGAATGTGGCTGTGTTGTAAGCAATATCCTTAAAACGTTCTCCCCAAGCATGTTTTAAACGTTGAAGTGTTTTGCTTAAACCATCATGTGTTACTGGAAGAAGCACGGTCAAAAGCGTCTCATCATTCGCATGGACATACAGGCGTCTTCCCCAGATCACCGCTCGACCATACGGATGCTTTTTTACGAATGCCAAAAGTCTGGGAGTCTGATTCGGTGCGGTTTGAAATAAAGGAATGTTCTCCTGTATCAGTTGATCAATGCCTGGAGGGGCATATGAACCGCTCACATATGGCGCCAAATTGATGATCGCCGCCGGCCTTTTTCGAACAATAGAAGTGACAGTCAGACGATCGAGGTCAGAATGTCTCAAAAGCATGAGTTCATTGGCTTGAAATTGATGAAGAAGGCGCTTGGTCAAGCAATGAAATCGATAGTACCCACGCCAAAAAAAGGGAGCTTGGAAAAAGCCGCTTTGTCTCACTGCTGCACCTACCTGTTTATGTCATGGCTTTTTCTTTAGCATCCCCATATACAATCCCTTTATACATGGTTATGAACGTATGAAAAAACGATGAAAGCCTTTTAAGAACTAAGAACGAAGGACTTTATCTTCTATACGTAAACGATCAGCCAACATGGCGATGAATTCACTGTTGGTCGGTTTGGCTTTGTATTGGCTGACGGTCGCTCCAAAATATTTTGCCAATGTGTCTAAGTTACCGCGCTGCCAAGCCACTTCAATGGCGTGACGAATTGAACGTTCAACCCGTGTGGGCAATGTCCCATACATCTCAGCGATCTCAGGATAAAGCGCTTTGGTGATGGAGCCTAAATAATCAATGCGGTGATACACTTTAGAAATGGCTTCCCGCAGATATATGTAGCCTTTGATATGCGCTGGGACACCGATTTCATGGAGTAAAGCAGTAATTTTGGCTTCGAGTTGGGCATCACCTGATGCATTGGGGCGCTGGTTGACAACTTTTTCTTCATCGGCAAATTCGATGAGTGCCCGCTCCTCAGAAGCTTTGTATGGTGTATGAACTTCCCGCACGCTTTCTGAATGTCCATAGATCTCTCGAATGCGTCGGGTGAGCATGTCAAAGTCAAGCGGTTTTAGCATGAAGTAAGCGGCGCCATACAGCGCTGCGCGTTGTGTCGTCTCTTCTTGGCCAAAGGCTGAAAGAACAATCGTCTTCATCCCAGGGCGTGACTGTAAATCCATCGCCTCTAATACAGCGATGCCATCGACGACGGGCATAATAATGTCAAGCAGAAGAATATCCGGTGTATGTTGCTTTAATAGCTGAATGGCCTCATGCCCATTGTGCGCGATGGCAACAACCTGCATATCTTCTTGAGCATTCAGAAATTGAGAAAGCTGTCGGACAAAATCTCGATTATCATCGGCAATCATCACTTCGATCATCGAAAGACCTCCTAAAATTTTGATCGTTTGTATCTTTTAATTAAAAAAGGACAATTTCCCCTTTCGACAAATGAATAAGAATTCCTGCTGCAAAGTAACTTTTAACATAAACTTAATAAAGTTGGACATCATCAGACAACTTTATGAGCTAAATCGACCGTTTTCGACAAGCCATGCATATAAAAAAGCGGGCGAACCGCCCGCTGTTTGAGATCATCGTATGATGTTGCTTCTAACAATTTGTCGCTTTCCTGAAGCATCCATTCAATGAGTACACCGTAGCCGCGCGTGGGATCATTCACAAAAACATGTGTGACTGCTCCGATGAGTTTTCCATCTTGAATTATGGGCGATCCTGACATGCCTTGCACAATGCCCCCTGTTTTTTCAAGCAAGCGAGGATCGGTCACGTGGATAATCATACTTTTTGTCGTCGGGACATTTTGTTCCACAATCTTTTCTATTTCGATGGTAAATCGTTCAACGTTTTGCCCATCAACGACTGTCAATATTTCCGCCTGACCTTCATGCACTTCTTCGGCAAGCGCTACGGGGATCGGTTCACTGTAAAAAGGATGCGCTGGCATCTCGGACATTCGACCGAATATCCCATAAGCTGAATTCCGTTCAATCGTCCCTAATGGAAGTCCTTCTTCTGGAAAAACAGCTCGGATGGCTCCCGGCTTACCGGCTTCGCCACGATCGATGGACGTCACCAAAGACGGCAGAATGGCGCCACCTCCTGCGACAATGGGCCGGTTTGTATCAAGATCACTGATGACGTGGCCAAGAGCACCATAGGTTTGTTTTTCTGGATCATAAAAGGTAAGTGTCCCTACACCGGCCGCTGAATCCCGCACAAATAGACCGAGTTTAAACGTATTATCTTGTGAGTCCAAGACAGGTTTAATGGGGACAGTGAGACGCTCAGTTCCGCGCATCACTTCTAATGTGACCGTCTTTCCTGAACGACCGGCATGTTCAACAATACGTGTCAATTCTCTAGCCTCGTTCAATGCCTGACCGTCGACACGTGCAATGCGATCCCCTACTTTGATGCTGGCACGTTCGGCAGGGGAAATAGGTGGACCATCCGCAATGGGCACTTTTTTATAGCCGACGACCATGATCCCGGCCGAACGCAGCTTCACACCGATGGACTGCCCGCCGGGATAGACGCTGCGTGGTGGTAGCACCTGCACATTCACTGAACGAACAGTCATCGCGCCAAATTTGAGCGCCATCGTCTCTGTGCCCGGCTTCGCTTCTGCTGTCACCTCTAAAAACGTCGGTTGAGAACGTATCGTCAGTGCTTCACCACGTTCTAAAACCCAGCGAAAAATCGGGCTTTGCACAAACTGTCTTTGTTCCCCGACAACAAGTCGCAGTTCATCAGGCAGGCTGAGCAGGGGCGAGAGATAAGGGGATTTCATGAGCAAAAGGGTTCCAAGTACTACCAACCATGATAACCACACACGCATTGTTATGCGACGTTTCACCGGTACGCACTCCCTTTCTCTTCCTACACCCCCGCTTGCGCTGTACCTATAATTTTGCCGCCTCATCGCTTGTTTAAACACGTAAATGGTACCAGATCAGACGATCTTCGGATATGCGTACGTTTACAGAACGTCTGGCCCGTCATGCCAGAAGATCATCGGATGGGGGCACACAATGATAGCAACATAACGAATGATTCTATGGCATGCATCGATACGATTGTTTATCGACACTTTGAGGACTTTATTCGGACTTTTTTATATTAATTGCCTTTTTATAACTCTGAGCTTGGGTAAGCAGCGCGCGCGCATGTTCATGAGCCGTCTCTGTCAACTTTGCCCCACCCAACATCCGTGCCAGTTCATGCACGCGGGAAGACGCATTGAGCGGTATCAGCTTCGCCGTAGTTTCCGCTCCATCTAGTTGTTTTTGCATAAGCCATTGATGATCGGCAAAGGAAGCCACTTGCGGCAAATGACTCACCGCCAATACTTGATGACGGGCACTAATTTCAATGAAAAGTTGTCCGATGGCCTCTCCAATTTTACCACCGACACCCGTATCGATCTCGTCAAAAATAAGGCACATAGGCGCTTCAGTATGCGCAAGTGCCGCACTTAAAGCGAGTGCCACCCGCGACAGCTCTCCTCCTGAGGCAACGTCTGCCAATGGCTTAAGCGCATCTCCGGGGTTTGCTTGAAAATAAAAGACAACATCTTCAAAGCCATCTTGGAGCCCTGTTGGAGAAGGATAAGCGGTGGGCGCTTCAGGCGGTATTCGATCCATAAAAATGGCTTCAAACTTAGCATGACCTAAGTAAAGATTGTCTAAACGCTCCAAAACCGCTTTTTGTAAATTTTTAGCAGCAAAACGACGGGCCGCACCAAGCGCTTGTCCAGCCTGCCATAAAGCCTGATATGCCGTAGCTAGTTCACCTTGCAGGGTTTGCTCCTTATGCAATGATGCTTCAAGCGCCGTTAAGGTGTCTAAAGCGTTCTTTTGAAACTGTAAGATGGCTTCAATCGTATCACCATATTTCATTTTCAATCGATCAATGACGATCAAACGCTTTTCGATCCAATCCAGACGCCCTTCTTCATCTGGTTCTTCGTCAAGAATATCCCGTAAGCGATACGATACATCTTCTAATCCGTCGATGAGTATGGTCAAACGTTCGGACAAGTCGCTCATCTCGTCATCCCACCCAACGGCTTCTTGTAAGAGCGAACGTGCAATACGAAGATGATCCAGCGCTTGATGATCTCCTGACAGAACTTGATACGCTTGAGAAAGGTTTTTAAGAAGTCGCTCACGGTGGCGGAGCCGTTCACGTTCTTTTTTTAAACGCGCTTCTTCATCGGTTTTTAATGCTGCTTGCTCGATTTCTTTGACCGCTTCTTCTAAATACTGTTTGCGATGGAGCGCTTCATCGCGCGTTCTGTTGACATTTTGCCATTGTTCATAGAGGGTACGATACGTCTTTAGTGCTTCTTGGTATACTTTATGTAACGGATCAATGTGGTCTTTTCCGTATTGATCGATCCAGGATAAGTGGTTTTTAGCATCGAACAACTGAAAGACGCTATGCTGTCGATACAGTCTAAAAAGGTAAGAACTCACGTCACGAAGCACCGCCAGAGGTACGATCTTCCCGTTCAACTTAGCACTGCTTCGACCGTGTTCAGATATGTCTCGACGGACAAGAAGCATACCGTCTTCTTCAGAAAACGGTATATCATACTGTCGTACAACATGAAGAAAGGCTTCCGGAACATCATCCCATACAAACGTCGCTTCAATAAACGCCTTGGAGGCACCGTGTCGGAGGAGACCGAGAGGCGCACGCTCGCCCATGAGAAGTGCGATCGCTTCTAAAAGCACGGATTTGCCCGCTCCCGACTCACCCGTTATCACGTGAAAACCAGGTTCAAATGTAACCGATAATGACTCAATCACGGCAATCGACTGTATATCCAAGCGAACGAGCATGCCAAACCTCCTTTTCCCAACCTCATCTAACGGTGTTTAAGCAGCTTAGTCTGTACCTTCTAACCGTTCTAATCTCCTCCGAATATCGTTCGCACTTGGTTCATCCTGACATATTAAAAGGCACGTATCGTCACCGCAAATGGTTCCCATAAGCCCTGGCCAGGCCAGTTCGTCTAAAACCGCACCAAAAGCGTTGGCATTCCCAGGATCGGATTTTAGTACGAGGAGATTGCCTGTTTGAGCCAGGGAGCGAAAGCTCTCCAGCATGAGACGACGCAAACGATCATCTTTAAGAACAGGCATCTCTTGAGGAAGTGCATATTTATACCCTCCATCAGGGAGTGGTACCTTTACCAATCCTAACGCTTTAATATCACGGGAGACAGTCGCCTGAGTGACGTCAAAACCTTCTTCGCGCAAACGATTGGCCAGTTCATCTTGTGTTTCAATGTCATACGTTTGAATGAGCTGTTTGATGCGAATGAGTCTTCGCGTTCTTTGCACGCACCATGAGCCTCCTTCATGAACATCATTCGACCATCTTAAGAAAAAAGGAAGAACATCCAGTCATGATGATCGTTCTAGCTTATGTGCCTCTTCGACAACACGATGCACGACGTGTTCATCGACAAGATTGATGCGTTCGGTAGATGCTAAACGTGGCGCACGCGCATACAATAAAAATTCAATGTTACCATCACCGCCCCGGATCGGTGAAGGGATAAGTCCGAGCACGTCGAGATCAAGCGTCTGAAGAAAGTTTAAGATCTTTAAAAGAACGTTTTCATGAACCTCGGGATCACGCACGATGCCCCCTTTGCCAACAGCTTCTGGTCCAGCCTCGAATTGCGGCTTCACCAAAAGGACAAAAGACCCACCCGGTTTGATCAGACGGGTCAAAGGCGGCACGATCAGACGCAGTGAAATAAAAGATACATCAACAACAACCATATCAGGGGGTGGACCGGGTAACATCGATGGTTCAAAGTAACGAATGTTTTGTCGTTCCATAACGATCACACGGGGGTCTTGGCGAAGCGACCAAGCCAACTGTCCATATCCGACATCGACAGCGTAGACGAGGCGCGCTCCATGCTTTAGCGCAACATCGGTAAAGCCACCGGTTGAGGCCCCTGCATCAAAGACAACCGCATCCGTCATATCCAATTGAAACGCCTCAATAGCCGCTTGTAACTTCTCACCACCACGACTGACAAAACGAGACGGTTTCGTTTTGAGACGAATGTGAACATCTTCAGGGACGTTCGTACCCGGTTTATCCACAGGTGCATCATTGACGAGGACCTCTCCAGCCATGATTGCTCGACGCGCCTGTTCACGACTCGTAAAAAAACCTTTTGCTACAAGCAACATGTCTAGACGTATTTTTTTAATGACGATCTACGTCTCCTTTTTCTAGATAAAACCATGGTCTGATCCAGTCACCCGGACTGAACCTGTTTGAAGGTTTGCTTTAAGGCTTTTAAGACCTTCGATTCAATATGTTCTGGGACGAGGCCTAAGGAAAGCAATAGCTCATCATGGCTTCCCTGTTCGACAAAATGGTCTGGTATACCGAATCGTAAAACATGCATCGGCAGCCCGAGGGATTCCAATGTTTCCATGACCGCACTCCCAAAACCTCCTGCTAAAGACGACTCTTCGAGTGTAATGATCAGACGATGTGTACGGGATAAGCTTTCTAACATCGGTATATCCAACGGCTTGATAAACCGTGCATTGATGATCGTACTTGTAAAACCATGCCGCAAAAGCCTTGTGGCCGAGCGTTTGGCAAGATCCAACATATGTTGTCCAACAGCTAGAAAGGCAAGGTCATGTCCTTCTTCAAGTTTTTCCCATGTGCCTAAGGGAATCGTTTGAAACGGTTGATCGCGATAAGGAAGACCTGTAGCGCTGCCCCGTGGATAACGTACAGCAAACACACCGCTTTCATATTTAAAAGCCGTGTAGAGAAGGTCTCTCAATTCACGTTCATCTTTAGGCATGGAAAGAACAACATTGGGCACCGTTCGCAAAGCAGGGATATCAAATACGCCTTGATGCGTCTCACCGTCGGCACCAACGAGTCCAGCGCGATCAATGGCTAAAACGACCGGTAATTTTTGAATGGCTAAATCATGGATCAGTTGATCATAAGCCCGTTGTAAAAACGTCGAATATATGGAAACAACCGGTCGCATGCCCGCACTGGCCAATCCCCCAGCCATCGTTAGCGCATGTTGTTCAGCAATGCCCACATCAAACAGCCGATTGGGAAATTGTTTTTGAAACGGTTTAAGACCAGAGCCAGAAATCATGGCAGGGGTAATGACCACAAGGCGCTGGTCACGTTCCGCGAGCTCGATCATGGTCTCAGCAAAGACGCTGCTATAGCTGGGCGGTCCAACAACTTTAATCATCTCGCCGGATTCGATCTTATAAGGACCGAGGCCGTGATACGTATCGGCATCACGCTCTGCTGCTGGATAACCACGCCCTTTGACCGTCAACACATGCACAAGAACAGGTCCATGAATTTTTTTAGCCATGTTGAACGTCGTTTCAAGATCATCCAAATCATGACCATTGACTGGTCCGAGATACGTCAAACCTAACTCTTCGAAAAGCATCCCTGGTACAAAAAACTTTTTGACTGCATCTTTCATGCGTTCTGCCGTTTTAAATAAACTTTCTCCAATGCCTGGAATACGTTTTGTCCAGCTTGTAAATTCATCTTTTGCCCACTGATATGGACCAGCCGTTCGGATGCGCCCCAAATAATGATGAATCGCTCCTACATTCGGAGAAATGCTCATTTCATTATCGTTTAAAACGATGATTAAAGGCCTTTTTTCATGACCAATATGATTTAAAGCTTCAAGCGCCATCCCGCCGGTTAAAGCCCCATCACCAATAACGGCCACGACGTGATAGGTCTCCCCCTTAAGATCACGCGCAATGGCCATCCCTTGGGCCGCTGACAAAGACGTACTCGAATGGCCCGCCTCCCATATATCATGTTCTGATTCAGAACGTTTTAAAAAACCCGATAAACCACCAAACTGGCGCAAAGTTGAAAAAGCTTCACGCCGTCCCGTTAAAAGTTTGTGCACATACCCTTGATGCCCGATATCCCAAATCAACTTATCATGAGGCGAATGAAATACGCGATGCAGGGCCAACGTCAGTTCAACGACACCGAGATTGGGCGCAAGATGACCACCTGTTTCCGAGAGCGACTGAATGAGAAAATCGCGGATTTCTTGAGCCAACTTGGGAAGCTCAGCGTATGGAAGCGCGCGAACATCTTCAGGTGAATGAATCGTCTCTAATAACATCATGCCACCCATTTCTTTTATCATCATTCATTCTGATATAAATCATTCATTCTGACATAAATGATGCCATCGGGCATAACCACGAGCCGTCCGCGACGTCATGAGACACGCGAGCCGATAAGATCGGCGATTGAGATAAGAAGGTCAACAGCGTGACCTTCTTTCTTAAAAACGTTTAAAGCCTCTTTAGCTTCAAGAATGAGTGAATCACGTAAAGATTGCGCTTTTTCTAATCCGATTATCGCTGGGTACGTCGATTTTTGCTGAACATCATCTTGTTGCGTCTTTTTTCCCAAAGTTTTTTCGTCACCGATTACATCCAGAATATCATCTTGAACTTGAAATGCCAAGCCCAGAGAACGCGCATATAAAAGCAATGCCTCATACCAAGCATCCTTAGCCTCGCCGAGGATCGCTGCGCTTTCCACTGAAAAGACGATCAGCGCTCCCGTCTTGAGGCGATGAAGGTGCTCCAGGGCACGAATGTCAATGTGTCTGCCTTCCGCTTCTAAATCTAAGACTTGTCCGCCGACCATCCCTTCTGGCCCAATGGCGCGAGCAAAGGCCTGAAAAAGCCGATGAAAGGTCTCCAGCGTACCGTAGGACCCAGCCAAAAGATCAGAAAGTGCATAAAAAGCTTGTGCTTGCAATGCATCACCGGCCAAAATAGCTAATGCTTCGCCAAATACTTTATGGCTGGTCGGCTTACCCCGTCTTAAATCGTCATCATCCATCGCTGGCAGATCATCGTGAATCAATGAATATGTGTGCACCATCTCTAACGCCGCAACCACTGGGTATCCTATCGACCGTTCCTTCCCGAGTGTTTCTAGCGTTGCAAAGTGTAACAAGGGGCGCAGACGTTTGCCACCGGCAAAAAGCGAGTAGGTCATGGCTTCCATGAGTGTCGCAGGCGCCGCTTTCGGTAAATACTGACGGAGTGACTGTTCAGTCTCTTCTTGAACAATGCGCATGTAATCATAAATGTCTTGCATCTTGTTACCGTCCCATCCTTGAACAGATTTAAAAGGGTAAATCGTCGTCAAAAGGTTGATCTTGATCAACCTGGGGACGTTTGCCACCACTTAACGCTTGTAACGCCTCTTCATCGAGGATGCGTACTTTTTGTTCAACCTGAGACAATTTTGTTTCACAATGTTTGGCAAGCAGCATACCCTCTTGATACAGATCGATCGCTTCTTCTAACGGTACTGAGCCTTTTTCTAATAGATCCACCACGGCTTCCAAACGTTCCATCGCCTGTTCAAACGAAAGGTCTTTGACTCGGTCCATCAATGTTTGAAGATCATGCATGGGGTGTCTCCTTTCTTATATCCCAAACAGTTGTCACAAGTACACCGTCATAAAGCTTCGTGTGCAGCGTCTCACCCGGTGACACGTCTTCGATCGAACGTATGACTTCACCATCAGGGCGCATCAACATCGCATACCCTCGTCGTAACAAGGCCAATGGGCTGGCACCTTCCAAACGACTTGTCCATTGCTTCAATCCTTCACGTCGATACTGAAGCATCCACGACATCGAACGGGCATGGCGCGTCATAAGCGTGTTTAATCTTTTACGTGCTGCATCCGTTCGTTCGTGTAAGGTTTGAAGCTGGGGTAGACGGTGTTTAAGTAAGGTATAACGATGGGTATTGGAAACGATGTGTTGATCAAACGCTCTTTGAAGCTTCTCTTCAGCACGCACCAAGCGTTCTTGATAGGGGATGATAAGACGTTCCGCTTCCCGCAGCGCATAACTCCGAGTGAGCTGTCGTAGATGCCGTGTTTCCCGTTCCAAGCGATTTAAGATCGTCCGCCGCAGTCGATGTTGAATCGTCGTCAGACGATCCAAAAGATCCTGTCGATCGGGCACAGCGCGCTCAGCGGCCCCTGTCGGTGTTGGTGCACGAAAATCTGCTACATAATCGGCAATGGTTACGTCTGTCTCGTGTCCTACCCCACTAATCATCGGAACGGGCGACGCGTACATGGCACGCGCCACTGACTCATCATTAAAGCCCCACAAATCTTCAATCGAACCACCACCGCGCGCCACAATGGCCACATCGATATGATCTTTTAAAACACTTAAATAAGAAAGCGCCTTAACGAGGGAGGGAGGCGCTTCATTACCCTGAACAACGGCGGGTATAATCCATACTTCAGCGAGGGGAAAGCGTCGT
>JAVERJ010000286.1:0-2771 GCA_034007185.1 Candidatus Carbonibacillus sp.
CTTCATAAATACGCGCATACACATCATCGACGACGGCTTTTAAACGGATAAGCTCTTCTTTGTCGCCGACCAAAGGAATCATGATCTCTACAGATGGTTGAACGCCTTCTGTGATGAGGCGTGTGGCTGCACGAAAGATCGCCTCAACTTGCATGGCATAAATATCCGGATGAATGATACCAAGACGGCAACCCCTAAGCCCGAGCATCGGATTGGCTTCTCGGAGCTGACGCACTTTGCGCAGAAGAACGACTTTCTCTTGCGCCGCATCCGTATCAAGACGACCCTCTCGTTCCAAACGGTCCACTTCCAGAAGAAGTGTTTCGTAGTTTGGTAAAAATTCATGGAGCGGTGGATCAAGCAAGCGAATGGTGACAGGATAAGGGGCCATCGCTTTCAAAATACCGTAAAAATCAGCTTCTTGAAGTGGCCGCAGTTGGTCTAGGTAAACCTTACGTTCGACATCATCAGCCGCTAAAATCATTTTCTGGACCAGAGGGACACGTTCTGGTGCCATAAACATATGCTCCGTCCGGCAAAGTCCAATGCCCTCTGCACCGAAGTTTCTAGATAAGGTTGCGTCGTGCGGCGTATCGGCATTAGCGCGCACACCCAGTGTCCGCACTTCATCAGCCCAACGTAACAATGTTTGAAATGCCGGAGAAAGTTCTGGTTCAACCAGTGGTACTTCACCCAACATAATTGTACCTTGGGAACCGTCGACGGAGATGATATCCCCTTCCCGTACGACCGTGTCACCGACACGGAAAACCTTTTCTTGAAGATCAATATGCATGGCCTCAACACCGGCAACACACGCTTTGCCCATACCGCGAGCAACAACGGCGGCATGCGAGGTCATCCCCCCACGACTGGTGACAATGGCTTCGGCCGCAACGATACCGTGGATATCTTCCGGGGTCGTTTCCGGACGAACCAAAATCACACGCCGACCATCACGCGCCGCTTCAGCCGCCTCATCCGCATGAAAGACGACTGCTCCGGTTGCTGCCCCTGGTGATGCCGGAAGTCCTTTGACGAGCACCGTAAGTTTCGCGCGATCATCGATGCGTCGATGCAGAAGCTGATCCAGATGCGCTGGTTCAATACGCATGAGCGCCGTTCGCCGATCGATCAAACCTTCCTCTACCATATCGACAGCAATGTTGACCGCAGCCTGAGCAGTGCGTTTACCATTACGCGTTTGCAGCAAATAAAGCGTACCGCGTTCGACTGTAAATTCAATATCTTGCATATCACGGTAGTGTCGTTCCAACCGTTCTGCAATCTCCCGAAACTGAGCATAAACCTGAGGCATCTCTTTTTCTAAGCTAGCGATCGGTTGGGGTGTACGAATACCTGCAACGACATCTTCACCTTGCGCATTCAATAAAAACTCTCCATAGAGTTCTTTGGCACCAGTGGAGGGATTGCGCGTAAAGGCGACCCCTGTTCCCGAATCATTGCCCATGTTACCAAAAACCATCGATTGAACATTGACTGCGGTTCCGAGATGATCCGGTATTTTGTGGATCTTACGGTATACGATCGCGCGTTGATTGTTCCAAGAACGGAAGACGGCCCGAACGGCTTCTAACAGTTGATCTTTAGGTTGCTGTGGAAAAGGTTTGCCAGTTTCCTTTTGAACGATCGACAAAAATGAAGCGATGATGTGCTGCCAATCTTCGGCCGTAAGTTCCGGATCTGATAATACACCTCGTTCTTTTTTCTTTTTCTCAATCACGTCTTCAAAGAGATAATGTGGAATCTCTAAAACAACATCACTAAACATCTGAATGAAACGACGGTAAGAATCATAAGCGAAGCGCGGATTGTTTGTAAGACGCGCCAACCCTTGAACTGTGTCATCATTCAAACCCAAATTTAAAATCGTATCCATCATCCCCGGCATAGAGATGGCTGCTCCTGAACGAACCGAGACAAGCAAGGGATGCGCTGGATCCCCAAAGCTTTTGCCTGTTTTTTGTTCAAGCGCCTGAAGCGCTCCAAAAATTTGTTCAATCAAATCGTCTGTCAAGCGCTCTCCCTGTTCGTAATATAGAAGACATGCTTCCGTCGAAATCGTAAAACCGGGCGGTACCGGTAATCCTACCCGTGTCATCTCAGCCAAATTGGCGCCTTTACCTCCCAGTAACCCTTTCATCGACTGATCGCCTTCAGAAAAATGATACACGTACTTCTTCATTGAATGCGTCCTCCCTTGATCATCTGTAAAATAAGGCTTGCGGTTTCTTCTACGGCTTTATTTGTGACATTAATGACCGGACAACCGAGCCGGCGCATAATGCCCTCAGCATATTCCAACTCCTCTAAAATGCGTTCCAGACTGGCATAACTTGCTTGTAAAGTCAATCCGAGTGATTTCAAACGTTCTGTCCGAATGTGATTTAAAGCTTGTGGATCGATGGTCAACCCTACAATGCGCGATGGTGGTATTTTAAACAGTTCCTCCGGCGGGCGCACTTCGGGTACAAGGGGAACGTTGGCAACTTTAAGCCGGCGATGGGCAAGATACATAGAAAGGGGTGTTTTCGACGTGCGCGATACCCCGACCAACACGATATCCGCCCGTAAAATGCCCCGAGCATCTTTGCCGTCATCATATTTAACGGCAAATTCTACGGCTTCGACCTTTTTAAAATAATCTTCATCGAGTTTATGAACAAGACCCGGTTTATTCTTCGGTGCTTGAGAAAGACGCTCCCCGATCCGTTCGATCAGTGGCGTCATAAGATCGAAAACAGAAAGCC
>JAVERJ010000287.1:0-2766 GCA_034007185.1 Candidatus Carbonibacillus sp.
CTCTTTGTCTAACTGTTGGTTTAAGGTATTTTCAAGTTTTTTATTCTCTATTTTTAATTTTAGTTCTTCATTTCTCAATTCTGCCTTATAAATATCTCCGCAAAGTAAAGAATTGTCTATGGAATAGGTCGTTGGCGTTGATGGTCTTTTTGTTATGTTCGCATTCATTGTTTCCAAAATAACTTCACTCATTGGGCTATAACAAGCACAAACAAACGAGGGAGTTGTTACAATACGGTCAATATCACAATAGTCATACATTAAATCGTTTATTTCTATCAAATAAGCATCTCCAAGAAGTGTCGCTCCGCTAGCATATACATTATATGTTGCTTCATTAAAATTTAAAGAACTTAAATACATTTGCTCTGTAGAATAATATGTTGATGGCATTGAACTACCCCACCAATTTTCATCACTCATTAATTTTACGATATAGTCCAACGGGTTGGATAAGTCAATTTGTGCAATATATCTTCTTTCAAAAGGATTATTTTGGTCCAACCCATTATGATGACCTAAGACGTATAAATTCATATAATTTTGCGCAACACTTATAACATTTACTTTTACTGGTGGAAATTTGTAAATTATGCTCCAATTTACTACTCCCGTTAAATAATTTACTTCCGATACCCAAATTCCATCTCCGTAATTAGCACTTGTATCTCTTATATCCTGAACCAAATAAGCTATTCCATTTGAGTACCCGGATAAAACATGCTTATTTGTTTTTTCAGACAATATATAAGTATTTGGAGGTGTTGCAAGGGAAAGATGTTTGGCAGGAATTTGAGCCAGCTGAACAAGAGATCCATCATTTTCAATAGTTCCAATAAATTGTCTTGGCTGATCAACTCCAGAATTACCGCTAATAACAAACTTATCTTCACTTTGATCGTAACTTACGGATGTAAATTTTAAAAGTGGTTTTCTTGTTCCTAAAAAGCCAAAAGTCCCGGATGTATTACCATTAACTCTTGCAAAGGCATCTCCATAAATAATTCCGTAGTTCATTGTTGATACTGCGTTATATCCGTAAGCCCAACATGCATCGGTAATTTGAGTATTACTTTGGTTAATAAATGCCCAAACCAAAGTAGTTGGCACGTTATTTATCAAATTTACTTTTGCATAAATACCCCTGTTAGATGTTTCTTCAAAACCATATACAAAAATATCTCCTTCCGGGTCGAAAAAACCATCTTTCAAATAAATTTGTCCAATTTCAATCGTAGTTGGCATGTCCAAGTCAAATGCCCAGACGTTTTGTGGCTGAGGGTTTGGATAGGCAAAATCCATTTGCATTACAATAATTTTGCCATCGTCATCGCTTGCAACAAACCAAGTCTCTGCTGTTGCAGGATCAGACACGTTTACCAAGCTCTGAAAAAGACTTCCTGTTGCTGATTGATATAAACTGTGGTAATCTTGAGAATATAAATTCTCACTTAAAATCATACTAGATATGATTAATAATAATGTTACTTTTTTCATAGTTAAAATGTTTTAAATTTATATTAAAAATTGTACTTCCTTAAAATATAATTTGCGACTCTGCTAAGCAATTGAGAATGAGTAATATGCTAATATAAAATGTTTTTCCTTAAATTCCAAATTAATTTCCAATTATTTTGCTCTAATATAGAAAATAAGTTATTTGGCTATTTTTTTATAGAAATTTGGTTCGATAAATTTTATTCTACTTCAAATTTTAGTTCAGTATTCTGATGTGTGTCGGCAAAATTTGGCTCTTTGACTTTTGCGAAGTTTTGGCTCGTGTGTCGGGCAAAAGGCAATGTGCCAAATGTGGGTCGGTAAAAATTCTTTTTTTTAATGTGCGGTGGGCAAAAAATAAAAAACATCGGCTCGGTTTGAGTGTCGGCTCTCTAGTCTTGTCAATATTTTGTTTGTCTGTCTTTTTGCAATGGTTTACTTAGAGTTTTCTTGTAGTACCAACGGTCTTCTACACTTGGCGGTAACGTTTTGCGTGTATGAGAAGTAGCGGATTTCAAGCACTTCCCTTTCCGTTTAGCACAATATTTCTTAGTAGTTCATACCTTCGAGTTACCACTTCACCCGCTATTTTTCATACACGCTGTTACCTGCTGGCCTTCTTCCTAATTCACTATTTTTCTGCAATGTGTATGTTATTAGTTTTATTCCTTTATCACTTTCGTTCGCCATTGCTCATTGTCCAAAAGCGTAATTTCTAAAATGTAAACACTTGTTGGCAGACCTAAAATGTCTATTTCTTTTGTGTTGGAAGTGAGTAGCTTTTTTCCTTGTAAGTCAAAAATAGTCAGCTCTTTAATGTCCAAGTCCGTTTCTACGTAAAGTTTGCCGTTGGTTGGGTTGGGGTAAACCGTTATCTGGTCGTTTAACGATAAGTTGTTCTCAATTCCTACAGTAGTTATGGTGTAACAGGCAGAAGTGTCAACACAACTTTCCACAGAGGTTAGAATAACGGCATAATCTCCGTTTTGTACTGGTGTAAAAGTTTGGCTTGTTTCTCCTGTAGGCATATTTGTCTCACAATCTATCCATTGGTATGTTGTTCCTTGAGCGTTTTCGGTGGCAGTTAAGATATTATTTTGAACGGTTACAGTAGTATCGGGTAGTGGAGCATTTGTAATCCAAATTTCTTGCGATTTGCCGTAACATTCTCCAGTGCTGTCTATGGCAAAAACAGAGTATGTTCCCGATTCCTTAACATAAATGCTTGTGGTGGTATCATGGGGCGAACGGCTCCACAAATAGCTGTAT
>JAVERJ010000288.1:0-2757 GCA_034007185.1 Candidatus Carbonibacillus sp.
CATGCGCTACACTGAAGCGCGCCTGGCCCCGATCGCCATGCATATGTTAAGAGATATCAAAAAAGATACGGTAGATTTTCAAGATAACTACGATGGCTCAGAAAAAGAACCGACGGTTTTACCGGCGCGTTTTCCACAACTTTTAGCCAACGGTGCAAGTGGGATCGCCGTGGGGATGGCCACCAACATTCCTCCACACAATCTTTTTGAACTGATCGAAGCGCTGTATGTACTCTTAGATGACGAAGATGCACCCGATGAAGCGATTATGAAAAAAGTACCAGGCCCAGACTTTCCAACCGGGGGCATTATTTTGGGGCGATCAGGTATTGAAAAAGCTTATACGACGGGGCGGGGTTCGATCGTCGTACGGGCGCGTACGGAAGTCGAGCCGATGAGTGGTGGACGTTTTCGGATCATCGTCACCGAACTACCGTATCAGGTGAATAAAGCGCGCCTCATTGAAAAAATTGCGGAGCTTGTACGCGATAAAAAAATTGACGGGATTACGGATTTACGCGATGAGTCCGATCGTGAAGGCATGCGTATCGTCATTGAAGTTCGTCGTGACACGAATCCCCATGTTTTATTAAATAACTTATATAAACATACGCAATTGCAGGCCACCTTTGGGGTCATTATGCTTGCTTTGGTCGACGGTCGACCGGAAGTGTTGTCATTAAAAGAGATGCTCAAACATTATTTAGATCATCAAAAGACGGTCGTTCGTCGGCGCACACAACACGATTTGAATAAAGCGCTGGCGCGCAAGCATTTAATCGATGGTTTAAAAAAAGCCATCGATATTGTCGATGCATTGGTTGATCGCCATGGTCCTATTCGTTCAGCACGGGACCGTAAAGAAGCGCGTAGCAATCTCATGCAAGAGGTTTTCATCATCGATGGTCAGACCTATCCTATGGGTTTTAGCGAAGCGCAAGCGGATGCCATTTTAGAGATGCGTCTGGAGCAGTTGACGGGACTTTCCATCGAACGGTTATTGGAGGAAGAAGCTGAGCTGATCAAAAATATACGTGAATTTGAACATATTTTGGCAGATCCAGCAGCTTTAAAGGCAGTTGTTAGACGTGAGCTACAAGAAGTACAAGAAAAATTTCGTGATGATAGGCGCACGCGCATCGTTGAAGCGGATGGCAGTTTTTCTATGGATGATTTGATTGATAATGAAGCCGTCGTGATCAGCCTTTCCCATCAAGGTTATATTAAACGGGTGAGTGTATCCGAATATCGATCGCAGCGCCGTGGCGGTCGGGGTGTGCAAGGGATGGGGCTCGGTGAGGATGACTTTATCGAACATCTTTTATCGACGAGTGCACATCAGACCATTCTGTTTTTTACCAATCGAGGCCGTGTCTATCGTCTGCGTGCCTATGATGTGCCGGCTTTTGGCCGACAAGCCAAGGGCATGGCTATCGTTAACTTGTTGGAACTCGATCCAGGAGAACGCATTCAAACGATGATCGATGTCCAAGATTTTAATCCTGATCGCTATTTGTTTTTCGTTACAAAGCAAGGCATGGTTAAGCGTACAGCACTGAGCGAATTTATGAGCATTCGGCGTGTCGGTCTTTTAGCGATTACGTTACGTGAAGATGATGAGCTCATCGGTGTGCGTCTAACGCGCGGGGAAGGTGAGATCATCTTAGGGACCCGTAAAGGCTTAGCCATACGTTTCAAAGAAGAGGAAGTGCGTCCGATGGGGCGCACAGCAAGTGGGGTAAAAGGGATCGATCTTGCTCCAGATGATGTGGTGATTGGTGCGGATGAAGTCAGCCCTGATTGTTATGTGCTCACAGTGACCCGTCATGGCTTTGGCAAACGTTCCCCAATTTCTGAATATCGTCTGCAAAGTCGTGGTGGAAAAGGGATCAAAACGTATCAACCGTCGGAAAAAGTGGGTGAATTATCTGGTCTTACGGTCGTCAAAGAAGATGATGAAGTGATGATCATCAGTGAAAATGGTGTGCTCATCCGTATCGCTGTGCGCGAGATCAGCGTGCTTGGTCGAGCGACGCAAGGGGTGCGTCTCATCCGCATGGACGATGGAGATTTTGTCGCAGCGATCGCTCACATGCCTCGAGAAGAGGAAGAGGAAACATTGTTGACCTAAAACGATAACATGTATGTTTTATAATCTCTAGGATCACTCGACTCAGCGTTACCCGATGTTTATCGTTTCGTATGTGTATTGTGACACGCATCAAGGAGGAGGAGCGGTGGAAAAGGTCGGTCCTTGGCTCATCGGTCAGCGTTTACGACAAGACGTACGGCTTCCAGATGGCGATCTGTTGTATACCAAAGAGCAAGTGTTGACATCGTTTGATATTGACTTTTTACGTGCATTTCAAATTGAAGCTGTAGACGTCTATGATCAAGAACAAAACGCGCTTCCTTTAAAAAATGTAAAGGACACCAGTAGACGCGACAAGGCAAAGGGAGAGCAAACGGAAGCCATATCGTGCGAATATGAACCATGTTTTTCGCTCGAAGATATTCAACATTTTAAACAAACCCTTAAAGAACATGTGCATACGGGTCCCTTGCCCATCGCTATGTGGTTAGAGATGATTCGTTCGTGGATCGAACATCGTTCGTCATCAGAGACGATTTTTTCTCTCTTACCACCGTTACGAAAACGACCCGTTAGCGACATGGAACTGTATTTCGCAGAACATGCGCTTTATACTGCACGGCTGACGCTTTATTTGGCGATACAGTTAGGACTTACCGATAAAC
>JAVERJ010000017.1:0-18670 GCA_034007185.1 Candidatus Carbonibacillus sp.
TTTCTACCCTTCTTCCAGGCTGTGCGAAACGTGTGGCACGAAAAACCCAATGTTGACCCTTTCCGATCGTGAATGGCAGTGTCCGGCGTGCGGAACGATCCACGACCGGGACGTAAACGCCGCCCGGAATATATTAGCTGAAGGTAAACGGATACTTGCTGGTTAGCTACCAAAAGATGAACCGCAGGAACTGTGGGGATGGCCTGTTGGAGGACCGGTAAGACCTTCCGCAAAGGGAGGCTCGGCCCAATGAAGCAGGAATCAATGAAGCGCTGAAGTCCGGCATCCCGCGACTTCAGTCGTGGAGAGGTTCAATTGGCTGAGCGGCTGTTAAAGGTGGTACAGACAGAAACAGAAGGTGGTCTTGTGTCGTATTTAAGCCGTGTGCGGACAGCTTATGCCAAGGTGAACCCGCATTTTATCGATGCCATATTTTTGTCCAATCACGATACCCCGCGGGTGATGACGGCGTTGGATGGTGATATGCATCATGCTAAGATGGCGGCCAGTCTTCTTTTAACTTTACCGGGGGCACCTTTTCTCTATTATGGAGAAGAAATCGGGATGTTCGGCCCTAAGCCAGATCCAAGAATTCGAGAACCAATACGCTGGGGCGGGGAGGAAGATGCACACTCTCCGACGTCGCTTCCCAGGCTTGCGAACCGCGATGGTCCGGTTTATCATGAGGTCGAACGTGATCCGATGGGGCTTTATCGACATTATCGGACGATGATCTATCTCCGGCGTTCCCTGCCTGCTCTTGTTTACGGTGATATTGCTGAGGCCCATGTTCGAGCACATGGTCTGGTCGCGTTTTATCGTCGAGACAAAGAGGAGCACCTGCTCGTCCTCCACAATGTGGGGCAAGCGGCGCTCGATCTTTCGTTAGAGGGCGAACATCGATCGTTTACACTTGTGTATGGGACGCACGTCGATAATCATTTATCTTCCGATGGACGCATGGTGCATCTGGCACCATACAGCACGACCATCTTGCGTGAGCGTCCCTGATAGGCTTAACTTTTACCGCTTAGACGGATGTCGTAAAATTCTCAAGGAAAGACAGACTGTCGTGTCTAGGCGGTGGTGAGCGCTTCAGATATTTTTTGAAGCATGGTCGCTCGCATGCTGGCATCACTTTTTTCCCAGAGCAGTTCAAATAGATAACCGAGACCGGGGAGTGTTTTTTCTTCTTGTAACGTGATCGCATCTTCGATTATATCCTGCAAATCATGAGGTTTTGCCCCTTTCAGCTTGGTATTTAAAGCTTGGCGTAAATTGAGATCACGGTAAGTGGTGGCCATATTTTTTCCTCCTTGCGGCCCAGTTATATGACTGGGTCTTTTGATTCAGTTTTAACGTGCCACAAAAGCGTCGTGATTAAACATGCGGTCTTGCTGTCTAAGATGTTAATTTTTGATACAATAAACTCACTGGTGCATGCATGGCGTGAGAGTGACGGGAGGTTCTTCGATGAAAGAGGCGCGCGAACGCTATAAGGTGATCCAATCCGCACAAAACCCGCGTTTTAAACGCTGGCTTAAGTTAAAAACTGTGCCGGGCAGAAAGCGGGAAGGGCAGGTGTTGTTAGAAGGCTGGACGCTGGTAGGCGATGCACTCAAAGCAGGTGTATTGCAGGAAGTCATAGCCGATGACGAAGAGAAGCTTAGGGCCATACTTGCTTCGGAAAAAGGGATGGCGCTCACCCCGACACCACTCGCGTTTCTCCTATCGCCCGATCTTGCGCGTCGTCTTTCGGAAACAGAGTCATCGCAGGGTATATTTGGCATCATGTCTATGCCCAACGTGCATGCGCTGACAGCGGATGGTGGCTCCGTCGGTCTTGGTCCTTTCATTCTGGCGCTCGATGCTCTGCAAGATCCGGGCAACGTCGGTACGCTTTTACGTTCGGCGGTAGCTTTTGGTGTGCGGACGGTGATCTTAGGGAAAGGTACCGTTGATCCTTGGAGCGGGAAAGTACTTAGAAGCGGAATGGGGGCTCATTTTCATCTTCGATTGTATCAAGCCGAGTTAGAGGAAGCGCTTCATCGCTTGCGCGCCGAGGGATATGTTGTATATGCTGCGTCTCCCCATCGTGGGGAGGAACTCGAAGCGGTTGAAAAAAGGGCGAGACGGGTGTTGCTATTAGGAAGCGAGGCGCACGGGCTCCGTAATGAACTGTTTCATTTGGCGGATCATTGGGTGCGTATCCCCATGTCGGGGGCGATGGAATCACTCAATGTGGCCGTGGCCGGTTCGATTTTGCTTTACGGAATGCGGATGCTGTGAACAATACGTATGATGTGAACGCTGTGTATGCTGTGTATGCTGTGAAAACGTATGGGGGCGTGCGAAGCGTCTCAGGAAAGGGGGACGTTATGCCAAGCGAACATCGTAAAACACCGTGGTTGCTTTTCTTATGGCGCATGCTGTGGATGACCATCGGCACCTTTTTGGTGGCGCTTGCGTTAGAACAATTTTTAATCCCCCATCGGATGATTGACGGCGGTGTGGTAGGGGTTGCCATTATTATTGCTCATCTCACACATACACCGCTCGGCCTCTGGACACTTTTTTTAAACGTCCCTTTTCTTTATCTCGGTTATCGGGAAATCGGTAAGACGTTTGTTTTTTCAACGCTTTATTCTATTTCGTTTTTATCGATCTGGGTGACGATTCTCAATCATTGGCCGCCGCTTGTCGACAGTTATTTTTTGGCGACCGTCTTTGGGGGTCTGATCTTAGGCATCGGTGTCGGTCTCATATTACGCAATGGCGGTTCGCTTGATGGAACGGAGATTGTCTCGCTCGTTTTATCTGAACGGCTCGATTTTTCTGTCGGCGAAATCGTGATGTTTTTTAATGTCTTTATTTTTTCAGCCGCTGCAGTCTTTTTTTCGTTAGAAAGCGCGATGTATTCTGTGATTGTTTATTATGTCGCATATCGTGTGATTGATCTGGTCCTGCAAGGTCTGGATGAGATGAAGTCGGTGGTTATTATTTCTTCGGAATCTAAGCCCATCGCTGAAGCCATCATGGCGCGGTTAGGACGCGGGGTGACCCACTTATACGGACGCGGTGGTTACACGGGAGAGGATAAAGAAATTTTATTTGTGATCGTAACGCGATTAGAAATCTCTAAACTTCGCTCCATCATTGAGATGTATGATCCACATGCTTTTGTAACGATTGAAAATGTCCATGATGTTATGGGGGGACGCTTTAACAAACGATCCATTCATTAGAACATGCCCGGCGCGCTCACGATGGATGGCGTTCAATTAGGTTTTATCATAATCTCAGCCCAGCAACCATAAGGGCATGCTTGCCTTTTGACTGTTCTATCGGCTATAATAACTTAAATTGAAAGGTGTGCCCATCGCTGCGCTGGCACATCAAGACATTGTTCGTTCGAATGAACGGTGTTGTTAAGTGTTATGCATGTATATCATGTATATGATGTGATGACGAAGAAAAGTAAGCATACCATGGACCTGCCAGGGAGAAAAGGTCGTGACTGCAAGCCTTTTTCAGGGACAGATGCTGAAGTTCGCTTCTGAGCACCGACAGGGAAGAGGGTAGGGTAGAACCTGCGCTTGGTAGTTGTCGGCGGCGCGAAGGCGCCGTTACCAAAATGAGGTCAACTGTAGGCGGCATCAGTTGATAAAAAAGGGTGGTACCGCGCACTGCGCCCCTGGGGAGTGGTGCTTTTTTTATTGAGATCAACGTTTTTTAAAAAAGTTTTTAAGGAGTGTCAGATCATGGAAGAAAAAGGGCTTGTGTTTGAAGAACTTAAGGCCGAACTCCAGCAAATAGAGAAAGAAGCAAAACAACGGATGGCCTCAGCCACGACCTTAAAAGCGCTGGAAGAGGTACGGATTGATTATTTGGGTAAAAAAGGTGTGCTTCCACAAAAGATGCAGCTCCTTGGTAAAATGCCTCAAGATCTAAGGCCGAAGTTGGGTGAAACGCTGAATGAATTAAGGCGGAAGTTAGAGGTCATGCTTCAAGAACGGCGGGATGTGCTTTTTTTAGAGCAGGAGAACGCTCGTTTGGCATCGGAGACCATCGATGTCACACTCCCCGGGAGAAGCCCAGCACGTGGCGGGCGACATCCGCTTTCACTCATCGTTGAGGAGATCGAAAATATTTTTATCGGTATGGGCTATACGGTTCAGGAAGGTCCCGATGTGGAATGGGATACGTATAATTTTGAAAGGCTGAACATCCCTAAGCATCATCCGGCGCGGGAAATGCAAGATAGTTTTTATATTACGGAAGAAATGTTGCTGCGCACGCACACTTCGCCCGTACAAGTGCGGACCATGTTGAAGATGGGGGGAAAGACACCCGTCAAGATAATTTGTCCCGGAACTGTCTATCGACGCGATACAGATGATGCCACGCATTCGCATATGTTCACTCAAATCGAAGGGCTCGTGATTGCGCCCGGGATTCGCATGAGTGATTTAAAAGGCACGCTTCTGACCTTTGCCCGTCGTCTCTTCGGAGAAGAGACAAAAATTCGTTTACGCCCAAGCTTTTTTCCTTTTACCGAGCCAAGTGCAGAGGTAGACGTCACCTGTCGTCAATGTGGTGGCAGCGGTTGTCGAGTATGCAAATGGACGGGTTGGCTGGAAGTGCTCGGTGCGGGCATGGTGCATCCGTTCGTTCTTAAGCAAAATGGCTATGATCCTGAGGAAGTGAGCGGTTTTGCTTTTGGTTTGGGTGTAGAACGTATTGCGATGATCAAATATGGCATCGATGATATTCGCCATTTTTATCAAGGAGATCGCCGTTTTTTAAAACAGTTTGCCTCGGCTGATCGTTACGTGTAAGCTTTGTCTTTCGTTGGATGCTTTATGCGATTCAACATCATAAAACGTTGATCACCGATATTATGAACAATGGTGAAGGAGGTGAAGCCGCTTACCATGAACGCCTAATGTATCTAGGCGGTGGGGGTGGCACAGATGCGCGTATCGTATCATTGGTTAAAGACTTTGGTTGAAGTTGATCTGGCACCGGAGGCGTTGGCTGAAGGCTTGACGCGTGCGGGCGTTGCCGTTGATGCTGTCATTAAACGCAATCCAGGACTGAGCGGTGTGATCGTCGCTGAAGTGACCGACGTAAAGGTGCATCCGGAAAGAGAACGGCTTTTTGTTGTGACTGTGCGTTATATTGAGCATTCTAACGAAAAAGAAACATCCTCTGAAGGACGTTGGATTGAAAAAACAGTGGTAACAGGCGCACGCAATGTTTATGTAGGGAAACGTTATGCTTATGCGACGGTCGGAGCGGTTTTGCCCGGTGATGTAACGATTCATGCGCAAACGTTTGGAGGCATTCGTTCCGAAGGGATGCTTACATCGGCCAAGGAACTCGGTCTTGATGATAGCCATCTTTCCCCGGAAGAACGTGAAGGTCTGATGTATATGGACGATGATGCACCGCTTGGTGCAGATATTATCGATGTGTTGGATCTCAATGATCAGGTGCTGGAACTGGATCTGACGCCGAATCGTGCAGACTGTCTCAATATGATTGGCGTGGCTTATGAAGTCAGTGCTGTTTTTGACCGCCCACTTAAAATAGATGAACATCCCGTACCTGTTTTTGCAGATCATGAGGAACGGCTTTCAGGGTGGCAGATCGATACAGAAGATCTTGAGCTTTGTCCACGTTATGAAGGGCGTCTGATTGAAGGCGTCAAACCGATGCCTTCGCCTTCTTGGCTCAAAAATCGGCTGCTGGCTGCTGGTATTCGTCCCATCAATGTGATTGTCGATGTGACCAATGAAATCATGCTTCGTTATGGACAGCCGCTTCATGCTTTTGATGCGGATAGCTTTCCAGAACAGCGCGTTCTTGTACGCCGGGCGCGTGCGGGAGAGATGCTGACCACACTCGATGGGAAGGTGCGTGTGCTTCGAGAAGATGATTTGGTGATTACGGACGGTCATGTACCTGTAGGATTAGCTGGGGTCATGGGTGGCGAGACGAGTGAAGTGAAGGATACAACACGACGTATTTTTTTAGAAGCGGCCCTATTTGATGGAACGACAATACGTAAAACAGCTCAAGCTTTCGATCTTCGTTCGGAGGCGAGCAAACGGTTTGAAAAAGGATTAGATCCGGCCCGGTTGAGACAGGCCTTGGATGAGGCTGCCTACTGGATTGCTCGGCTCACTGGGGGGCGGGTCGCAGCAGGCATTGCACGGATGGAAAAAGAAGGACGTTATCCTATCCGTGAGGAGACCATAGAAATCACGAGTCAGCGCCTGCAACAATTGTTGGGTATGGAACTGACAGCGGAGATGGTTGCCGATGTTTTTCGCCGTCTGCGTTTTCCTTCTCAATACGATTCAGTAGCAGACAAATGGCGTGTTACGATCCCGACACGTCGTGCCGATGTGCGCCTTCCGGAAGACATCGTCGAAGAAGTGGCACGTCTTGTTGGATATGACAACATTCCTGTTACTTTAGCGACATTGCCTGAAACATCTGGAGGGCTTACAGTACCCCAGAAAATAAGACGAAAAATCATTCATTTTTTGAGTGATCTCGGGTTGCAAGAAACGCGGACCTATGTGCTCGGTGATGAAAAGAAGATGAAAATGTTGCCATCGGTTTCCGATCAGGATCGCTTCTTAGAGGTGCGTGATCCGCTGGCATCGCAACATCGGGCTTTGCGTCGCTCTCTTTTTCCGGGTTTACTTCTCCAAGCCGAATATAATAAGCATCATGGAGAAAATCATCTGCGCTTATTTGAACTCGGGAAGATCTTTGAACCTTCTGAGCATCTTTATGACACACTTCCGCATGAACCGTATCACTTAGCGGCGCTTTGGCATGGCGGTGAAGAAAAACAGGTGTTTGGTAAGGAAGCGCCGTATGATTTTTATACAGCAAAAGGTGTGTTAGAGGCATTGATGGCTCGTCTCGGGTTCAACCTTATCTTAGAAAAGGGTGTCTTTGAAGGTTTGCATCCGGGACGAAGCGCTCGAGTCTTTGTTGCACCAGCGTTACAGACAAGCTCGCGCAGTGATCGTCACATGGTTGGTTGGATCGGAGAAGTACATCCTGCGGTGGCCCGTAGCTATGACCTTGAACGACCTGTGGGCTGGGAGATCGATATAGATGCATTGATCAAAGTTTTACCAGACGATCGTTTGTATGAGCCGATCACGCGCTTCCCGAGCATTCGAAGAGATTTAAGTCTTTTCGTCGATGCACATGTCGAGCACCAAACCGTTCAAGAACATATTATCGAAAGCGGTGCGCAATATTTAAAAGATGTATCAATTTTTGATGTATATACAGGCCAGGGGCTTCCAGAGGGTAAAAAATCGTTGACTTATGCGCTTTATTTTCAAGCCACCAATAGAACGTTATTGGATGAGGAAGTTGAGTCAGACGTACAGAAGATTTTGGAGCATCTTCAGCGTTTCGGTATGAGGCGACGAGAAGGATAAAACGTATGATTCGTCCATTAAGGTAAGGTAACAGGACGTCTTAAAACAAGGCGCGGCATCCACCAAACATATTGACCTGCCGCGTCTTTTCCTTTACGCTAGGGGAGAAGGGACGAGGGGGAAAGAAGATGCAAGAACCCAAATCTATACGTATCTCTATCTTCGGTGAACACTATATGATCAAAGGCTTGTCTTCACCGGAAGCGGTTCATAAAATCGCGAGCCTCGTTGATGAGATGATGAAAGAAATAGCCGGGAAGCACCCTGCGCTCGATCACCATAAATTGGCTGTTCTTGCAGCTCTCAATATCGCTTATCGCTTGCATGTGCTTGAACAGGATAGTAGCGAACGTCAAAAAACTTACGATCGACAGGTACAAGCATTTGAAGCACTGAATGACCGATTGATGAAACTGGAAAAGGATGAAGTTGCACGCGAAGCACTGGTGCAATCCTTAAATAGCCAATTACGACAGTTAGAGGAAGAGCGAACACGCTTAAACGAAGAAAAAGAACGTTTAGAAAAGACCTTGTCTACGTTAAATCTTGAATTAGAACGTTTAAAAGCAGCTTATCAAGGTGCCCAAGAAGAAATTCGCGAATTATATGGGCTGTTAGATGAGACAACGACACAGTCTTCTTAAAAGCACCGTCTGTTTGAGGCTCATGTCACATGAACTCAATGATCGTCTGGATGATAGGGATTGAGATGAATCAGCACTTCTTGAATATGATCGTATCGTTGCATGAGTGCCTCTTTGATCGATCGGCCCAAGTCATGACCTTCTTGTATGCTCAAATCATAGGGCACACTTAGTCGGACATCCAGTAAAATATAATGACCGTGGTCACGCGCTCGGATGCGGTCGATCCGTTTTACTTCTGGAAAGCTTAAAATAATGGATTCAAAGGTTTTTAGTTCGTCTGGATCGATGGTATGTTCGAGGAGAATATGGAACGCTTCAAGTAACATCTGCCAAGCCATATGCAGGATCAAAAAGGCGACGATGATGCCGGCAAATGGATCGGCGTAATAAAACAGTGGCCAATTTTGAAACATACCCAACACAGCAAGGGCAATGCCCAGTGCCGCGGCGAGAGAGGCCACAATGTCAGCCTTATGGTCATAGGCAATGGCTTCGATCGCCTTACTATGAAACTTTTTTGCATATTTTAGTGAAAAGCGATAGAGCCACCATTTTAAGACAAAAGAGATCAGCGCTGTCCACAGAGCGATCATTTCTGGCGAACGAGATGGACCATGGATGATATTTAAAACAGCTGAAATGATCACATAAAAAGCGACTAAAATAAGAATGATACCAATGAGACCGGATATAACGACTTCTGCTTTACCGTGCCCATAAGGATGATCATCGTCCGCTGGTTTATTGGCATAACCGATGACGGAAAGGGCGATGGCTGAAGCAAAAAGATCAGCAGCAGAATGCAAGCCATCGGCTAGAAGTGCTTCACTGACGGCCCACCAACCAATCAAAATTTTGACTACCGTCAAAAATAAGTTAGCCAAGACGCTAATCCAGGCTACGCGCTGTTCACGGGCGGTGCGTGATCGTGTGTTCATCTCCCAACACCTCTTCTAAGGTGGGTTCGGCTGAAAATCGACGTGTTTATTATAGCGCTTCAGGTAAAAATATGCAAATATTGTAATAATGCAACTCAGTTGGTGACACGTTAACCTTTTGTATGGTATAATAGAATGAATATAGGATGAACAACTTTTTCCTGACCTAAACACATGTGACAGTATGCTATGGTACTTTTTATATGTTATATGCGCTTCGACCATGTTACGTCGCGACAAGGCAGGACTATTATCGATCTAGGAAGTGATGATCATGCGCCAGAAAGGTTATTTGACGCATCAGCGTAAAGTGATATTGGATATCGTTCGGGAAAGTGAAGATCATCCCAGCGCTGCCGATGTTATCGATCGACTGAAAGAAAAAGGCATTCATTTTGCTTATGGGACCATATACAATTCACTCAAATATTTAACAGAAAACGGCTATATTCGGGAAATTCGAGCCGGAGATGGTGTCAGCCGGTACGACGGACGGATGGAGGCGCACCATCATATTCGTTGTCGGATCTGTAATCGTATTGAAGAAGTGTATGTACCTTTACCGCAACCTTGGTTAAAACAAGCTGAAAAAGAGACGGGATACATCGTCGATGATGAAGGATTTCTTTTAGAGGGTGTATGCCCGAGTTGTCAGGAGAAGCTAGCGATCGATAATCCGGCAGCGAAAGAGCGCGTTATACATGATGCTTTGCAGCAAGAAGGATCGTTTCATAAAAAAGAGGCAGAGCATACGCCAGGATGAAGCTTCGGCTTGATCCTTTTTTGCTGTTTGTCTGTCGGTATGAGGCGATGCATGCGATCGGGCAGAGGTGAGTCGATGCTTTTTCCGTGGACGTTAGTGGTAGCGATGGATGTGCGTGGTACAATTGCTAAAGATGGTAGGCTCCCCTGGCATCTTCCTAGCGAACTTAAGCATTTCAAACGCTTGACCTTCGATCACCCGGTGATCATGGGAAGAAAAACGTTTGAAGCGATTGGTCGAGTACTACCGGGTCGACGCAATGTTATTTTGAGTCGTCAAAAACAGGAGAAGATGCATCAAGAACAGGTGAGCGACCAGATGACAAGCATTGACCACATTCATGATCTTAACGTTTTATTCGAACGTTATGGGCAACAACCGGCGATGGTGATTGGTGGACGGGAAATTTTTGCTTTGCTTTTACCCTATTGTACCCGTATGGTACAGACGATCGTCCTTGCTGAAGTCGAAGGAGATACCTTTTTCCCCTGTTGGGATCACTCAGATTGGGTGCTTATTGAAAGAAGTGCGTATCGCCATAAACCTGATGAACCTTATGCTTATATCATTCAAACGTTCCAAAGAAAGCAGAAATAAAGAAATAAAATGTTTGAAATAAAATGTTTAGACGCTCAAGGACAGCATAAAAAAGCGTCTGGAAGCGGAGAACGGCTTCCAGACGCTTTGGTACTTCGAAGGGCATTGCGGATGATTGATGCTCAAGTTTAAGCGCATCGTCTTAAGCGCGGGCGATCGCCTACAGGATTTTCCGGACAAAACGATCGCTGAACATTGTGTTAAGCATGAATGGGTGTATCGACTTTTTTAGCGACTTTTTTAAAGCGATCGTATCCACCTGCAAGGTTAAAGACGTGTTTAAATCCGTGTTGTTTGAGGATGCTTACGGCAATCGCCGAACGGCCTCCGAGTTCGCAATGAACGAGAAGCGGTTTGTCTTGTGGAATCTCATGGATACGGTCGGATAGATAGCCGAGCATAATATGCTGGGCACCATCGATATGACCGCTTTTCCATTCGGAGAGATTTCGTACGTCAACGACATGATAGTCTGTCAAATGGTCGATGACATCTTCAGGTTCGACGCTTTCGTAACGATCGAGTTCAAGGCGGCTGTCTTTAAATTGATTGACAAAGCCGAGATCGATATAACCGGCAATGCGATCGATACCGATGGAATGGAGGGCGGTAATCGCTTCTTCAACATTTTGCTGATCGGCGACGAGGTATAGATCGCGATCGTAATCGACCAGCCAGCCTGACCAGTTGGTGAAAGAATTGTTCAGAGGAATATTGATCGTGCCAGCGAGATGTGCTGTTTCAAACTTACTGGCCGGACGAATGTCTACCACTTGTGCGCCTTTACCCAGCCAACGTTCCACGACATCTTTAGAAGCATAGAGGCGGGGAACAACTTTTAAATCACGTAAAAGCGTCGGCCCTTCTTTATTGATCCGTTTCATGTGTTTGAAGTATTTGGGTGGCTCCGGCTGGTCGGCGAGGAGCGCTTGGACAAAAGCATTTTCATCATCGATTTGAAGCGCCCAGTTTGTTATTTTTTCGTAGCCCACCGTTGAAGAGGGTACAGCACCGAGCGCTTTGCCACAAGCGCTACCGGAGCCGTGGGCCGGCCAAACTTGAACATAGTCAGGGAGTTCACGGAAGCGCTTTAAACTTTGAAACATTTTTTTGGCTCCGGGAACCGAAGTCCCTTTGATACCGGCTGCTTCTTCAAGAAGGTCTGGACGACCGACATCACCGACAAAGACAAAGTCACCTGTAAATATCCCGATAGGTTTTTTAGTTGCTGGTAAATCATATAGAACGAATGAAATATGTTCCGGTGTGTGACCCGGGGTATGCATCACTTCCAGCTGGATATTGCCGATCTTGATGATATCGCCATCTTTTACGAGAACATGCGGCACACTATCAAGGTATTGATACTTCCAATCTTCATCGCCTTCATCTGATAAATACAAGGTGGCACCAACACGATCTGCAAGTTCCCGTGCACCGGAGACAAAATCGGCATGAATGTGTGTCTCAGCAGCTGCTACAATACGAAGCCCTTCTTGATCGGCGACATCCAGATACGGATTGATATTGCGCATAGGGTCGATTACGATGGCTTCACCAGTGGCTTGACATCCAACAAGATAGGAAGCCTGTGCCAACTTCTGATCGTAAAAATAGCGAAGTAACACGAGACATCGCTCCTTTCCCGGAGGTTACTTAGATTCTCTGATACCCCATATGGTATATGACGATAACACGTTTGTCAAGCTGTATATGAGGGAAAAGGGGTGTATCCAATGCGGGCTTGGGTATCAGGCGTGTTATGGACATTATAACAAATAATATTTCAGATTACAATATGAATTGGGAATGAATTTATTTTATGTTTTATTGTCTCGGAAATTTTACGTTGTCACGTATCGATGGCTTTGTTAAGATGGTGAAAGGAGCGGAAGATCAAAGGAGCCGGTGACAATCGTGATCGAAGAAAGTCTACAAGCTTTAAAAAGACGGGAACACATTGTTCAACTGTTAAAAGAAAGTCGTCAACCACTCAAGGGCAGTCTGCTGGCGGAACGTTTGGGGGTTAGTCGACAGACTTTGGTCGGGGATATCGCCCTTTTACGTAAAGAAGGCTATCCGATCTTAAGTACCATCCGCGGCTATCGTTTAGAAGAAAGTTCGATTCTGCAGCATGAAGTGATCGGTATTTCCCATCCACCTGAGCGCTTGGAACGAGAACTTTCGATCATCATCGCCCATCATGTGGGGGTCAAGGATGTGATGATCGATCATCCCGTTTATGGTAAAGTTACAGCCGACCTTAACCTTTATACACCTAAAGACGTGCGACATTTTGTGGAACGATGGAAGGCTTCTTCGCTAGAGTTATTCAGTGAATGGACAGGAGGATTGCATTATCATACATTGGTCGCCGAAACGAGTGAAGATATCGAGGCGGCGATTCAAGATTTGATTGCCGATGGCTTTCCTGTTGAACGAACGTGAAGTGCACATTGGATGAAAGGTGGATATATCATGCCCTATGTACTTGTGATTGATCAAGGGACGACCAGTACGCGAACGTTGATTTTTTCCGAAAAAGGTACGGTTATGGCAAAAGCGCAATTGCCGCTCGTGCAACATTATCCACAGCCCGGATGGGTAGAGCATGATGCGATCGAGATATGGGAAAAGACGCAACAGACGATGAATGAAGCCTTACGCTTTGCGAATCTTGAGTACAAGCAGATAGCAGCGATTGGTATCACCAATCAACGGGAGACAACCGTGCTCTGGGAAAAGAGCTCAGGAAAACCTGTTCATCGGGCGATTGTTTGGCAAGATCGTCGCACGGCAGATCGCATGGAGGCCATGCGCGAGGAAGGATGGGAAAAAGATGTTCACGAAAAGACAGGTTTGACGGTGGATGCTTACTTTTCTGCATCGAAGATCGCCTGGCTGTTAGACCATGTGCCGGAGATTCGCGCACGAGCGAAGCAGGGTGAAATTTTATTCGGTACCATCGATAGTTATCTCATCTACCAACTCACGGGAGGTAAGGTGCACGCTACGGATGTCAGCAATGCGTCACGAACCATGCTTTACAACATCCATCAAGGAACATGGGATGATGATCTTCTGCGTTATTTCGATATTCCCCGCTCGATGCTTCCAGAAGTGCTTCCGTCGAGTGGTCTTTTTGGTTATACGGAAAGCAGTTTGTGTTCGGGTGTGTCTATTCCGATTCGTGGGGTAGCCGGCGATCAACAAGCTGCACTTTTTGGACAAGGCGCTTGGGAGCCTGGCATGGTCAAAAATACGTATGGCACGGGTTGTTTTATGCTGATGCCTACCGGTACGACACCCATTTTTTCACAAAAGGGACTTTTGACGACGATTGCTTGGGATCTGGGCAACGGGCCGGTGTATGCTTTAGAAGGGAGTGTTTTCATAGCTGGAGCAGCCATTCAGTGGCTTAGAGACGAACTCGGTCTGATCGGGAGCGCTGAAGAGAGTGAGGCGCTTGCCAAAACTGTGCCGGATACCGGTGGTGTGGTTGTGGTACCAGCATTTGTAGGACTTGGTGCGCCTTATTGGGATATGTACGCTCGAGGCACGATCATCGGTCTGACACGTGGTACGGGGAAAGCCCATATCGTCCGAGCGGTTTTGGAATCGATCGCTTATCAGACGAAAGACGTGCTTTCCCTGATGGAAGAAGCGGGAGGAAGTCCGCTTAAGCTTTTAAAAGTCGATGGCGGTGCCGCAAAGAATGATTGGCTTATGCAATTTCAGGCTGATATGCTGGGTGTTGCTGTCTCGAGACCACACGAATTGGAGACAACAGCGTACGGTGCAGCTGCATTGGCAGCATTGGCTGCGGGTGTGTGGTCACGTCAAGATATATTGGATTTTCATACGGAAGCCATACGCTTTTTGCCTCAGATGTCTATAGATGAGCGGGAGCGATTGTACAAACGTTGGCTGCGAGCGGTAGAAAGAGCGAAAAAGTGGGCCATCGATGAGATGGACGGGTTAGCATAAAAAGCATGGTAGGTAAAAACACGACTTTAATCATAGAAAAGGCGTGATATGCATGACTGGTAACGAAAAAACAATCGAACATCGTCAAGCACATCTTTCCCGGCTGGAAAAGACGACCTTTGATCTTATCATCGTTGGCGGGGGGATTACCGGGGCTGGTATACTGTTGCTGGCTACTCTTTACGGCTACAAAGCGCTTTTAATTGAAAAAGACGATTTGGCTTTTGGAACAAGCTCGCGATCGACCAAACTCATTCACGGTGGCCTTCGTTATCTCAAGCAAGGGGATGTCGCTCTGGTGCGAGAAGTTGGACGGGAACGCGCGGTGCTGCACCATCAAGCGCCACACCTTGTTGTGCCAGAAGCGATGCTCCTTCCATTGGTCAAAGGGGGGTCGTTGAACCCATGGATGGCTTCGCTTGGACTTTGGGTTTATGATCGTCTCGCTGGCGTTCAAAAAGGAGAGCGTCGAAAGATGTTGAGTAAGGAAGAGACGCGCCGTAAAGAACCACTGCTTGATGCCAAAAATCTTTTGGGAAGTGGGCTATATGTCGAATACCGCACCGATGATGCTCGGTTGACCATTGAAGTGGCGAAAGCGGCAGCGCTAAGGGGTGGAGAGGTTTTAACACGGGCGCGCGTCGAAGGATTCGTCTATACAAAAAACGGCCGCATTTCAGGTGTAACAGTTTATGATCAAGAAAGTGGCGAGCGGATGCAACTACAGGCTAAAAACGTCGTCAATGCTGCTGGTCCTTGGGTCGATACGTTAAGAGAGAAGGATGGATCACTGAGTAACCGCCGTCTTCACCTCACCAAAGGCATTCACATCGTCGTTTCGCGTGAACGTTTTCCTTTGCAGCAAGCTGTTTATTTTGATGTGTCGGATGGACGGATGGTCTTTGCCATTCCGCGTCATGATGTCGTCTATATCGGCACGACCGATACAGACTATACGGGTGATCTTGATGCGGTTTATGCCGATGCCGAAGATGTCGCTTACCTACTGGGTGCTGTCCGAGAGATGTTTCCGGAGATGCATCTCCAAGATACGGATGTCGTCATGAGCTGGGCTGGGCTTCGGCCACTCATTCACGCTGAAGGGAAAGGGCCATCAGAGTTATCGCGTAAAGATGAACTTTTTTTATCGCCAAGCGGTCTCATTTCTATTGCAGGGGGGAAACTCACCGGCTTTTATAAAATGGCTGAACGGGTCCTCCAAGTGGTGCGCGCATCTGATCCACCACCGGTTGAACACATTGATCGTACGCAAGTCTCTTTGAGCAGTGGTACCATGCGTACGCAGGAAGATGTTTTGACGTATGTTCGGAATATGGCTTCCAAGGCAGAGACCGTTGGCATTTCTTACCGGACGGTGGAAGTGTTGGTTCATCTTTTCGGAGTTATGACCGAGCAGTTTATCGATGCATTGATGCGGGATCATGCGCCAACAGATCATAAGAGAACTTTAGGTCATGTCGCCGATGACCATGTTGGCTTTGAAGATGAAGACAGTTTTTTACGCTTGATGCATATCTTGGCAGAGTATACCATGGAAGCAGAATGGGCACGACACTTAGACGACTTTTTTGTGCGTCGAACAGGGGCGTTGTATTTTTATCCATGGATGATGACAGAGCGTGCGGTCGAGGTTGTATCGAAGACGTTTCAAAAGGCTTTGGGGTGGGATGAAACAAAACGGCATCAAGAAATTCAACGATTGATGGATGAAAAAACAAAACATCTTGCCTTTCGAAACGTCTATGTGTGATGGTCAAAATTGGGATGAAGCAAGAGAAATCTTTGTCAATGCTTGCTGCTTACGGTATACTTGGTTAGGATCAATGTAAAGATGCAAAAACAATATCATGCGTATGATTTTTTTTAGAAACGAGTGGTTCGATGTCTTTGGGAATGTCTAAGGAACGTTATGCTTATGTTGTCCCTGTACCGATGGGGATGGAAAGTATTACAAAAGAAGAACTTAAGGCGCTCGGCTATGATGATCTTCGTCTGGATAATGGCCGTATTTATTTTGAAGGTGATCTGCGTGTGATCCCGCGGGTGAACTTATGGTTACGCACGGGCGATCGACTTTTAATCGCGTTCGGATCTTTTTCGGCTTCGACGTTCGAGGATTTGTTTATCGGGATCAAAGCGCTTCCTTGGGAGATATGGCTTACAAAAGATGCCCGTTTTCCAGTGCTTGGGCGAACGCATGGATCGCAGCTAAAAAGTGTTCCACATATTCAAAGCGTTGCTAAAAAAGCGATTGTCGAACGTTTGAAAGCGGTTTATCATGAATCTTGGTTTTCTGAAGAAGGTCCGCTGTATACGGTTGAGGTTAGCCTTATAAAAGATCAAGCCTTCGTCACGATCGATACGACAGGCGTAAGCTTACATAAGCGAGGCTATCGAACCTTGGTTTCGCCTGCGCCGCTTAAAGAAACACTGGCTGCGGCTTTAATTTATTTGAGCCGGTGGAAGACAGACGAGCCCTTGGTCGATCCTTTGTGCGGCTCGGGGACGATCCCGATTGAAGCTGCACTTTTCGGAAGACATATTGCACCTGGTCTCCGCAGATCATTTGCCGCTGAGGATTGGCCGCAGGTTCCCCAACGGCTTTGGGATTTTGCCCGCAAGGAAGCCAAAGATTTGGCACAACGCGATAAAAAGTTAGAGATTTGGGGCAGCGACATCGATGAAAGTGTCCTTTCGATGGCGCGTTATCATGCCCGCATGGCAGGTGTGAGCGAGACGATTCGTTTTCGAACCGTCGATGTTCGAAAGCTCTCCTTGCCACATGATGTCGGAACCCTTATCACCAATCCTCCTTATGGGGAGAGAATGGGGAAAGAAGACGATGTACGTACGTTGTACGAAACATTGGCCCAGCTTTATCGAACACATCCGGGCTGGTCCATGCTCATCTATACGGCGTATCCCGGATTTGAAACTGTTTTTGGTAAAAAAGCGCATAAAAACCGAAAGTTATATAATGGTCGTCTTCTTGCTTATGCCTACCAGTATGCGCGGACAAACACACAAAAACCAAGCCACCGTGCATAGGTGGCTTGGTTTATCGTGCGTTTAGTGCGATGGACGTCTCATCTTAGCGATGGTAACAAGGTGTTAGACGTTTTTCTTGCTTAAATACCAATCAACGACTTCAATACCTTGTTCTTGCATGCGTTTGGCGGCGTCTTCTGCTGTCTTCGGTGGCGGTACAATGACCTGCATCCCTGGACGCCAGTTGGCCGGTGTCGGTGTACCGTATTTATCTGTCGTTTGCAACGAATCGATCAAGCGCAAAATTTCATCCATGTTCCGACCTGCGGACATCGGATAGTAAATAATGGCCCGAATGATTTGTTTGTCATCGATGACAAACACGGCCCGAACAGCTTCCGTGGAGCTTTGCTGGGGCATGATCATACCGTAGGCATTGGCGATTTTCATATCGAGGTCAGCGATAATGGGGAACTCGATTTTGACACCGGTCTTTTCTTCTATGTTGCGCACCCAAGCGATATGTGAGTAAAGGCTATCGATGCTGAGGCCAAGGAGTTCAACGCCGCGTTTTTTCAGTTCCGGATAAATTTCTTGAAACGCCATGAACTCGGTCGTGCATACCGGTGTAAAGTCAGCCGGATGGGAAAAGAGTACGAGCCACTTACCTTTAAAGTCTTCTAACTTCAGCGTTCCGTGGGTGGTTACTGCTTCAAAATGAGGCGCTTTGTCACCGATACGGGGCATCGTTGGGGTGGTCGGCGTCGTTACTTGATCGCTCATGTTTAGACAGCCTCCTTTTTTAGAGTGAATTTAATGATCAATACTTGATCAGCTTCATTATACCCAAAGGGGTGTACATTGGCAAGTCCCTCCAGTATGATAGAAGCGAACAGCTTTAGTCTGTACCTTTTTCTTAGATCTTAATCAAACATATGTGCATGATCGTCCAAGCAATGGTAAAGGCAAAAAACGAGTACTGGTTGATAAAAGGAGGCAATGATGTCTTTATTCGCCAAGCTCTATGATCCGCTCATGTTACCGATCGAACATGCCGTGTTAAAAACATGGCGTCGTGAACTTTTACAAGCCGTTCAAGGGGATGTCCTAGAGATCGGTGTAGGCACAGGTCTCAATCTTCCGTTTTACAATGAGCACATTCGGTGGGTGGGCATTGAACCGCATCCTGAGATGCGGCGCGCGGCGGAAAAACGTTTAAACAACGTATCCTTCTCAGCCAAACTGATTGAAGGT
>JAVERJ010000289.1:0-2746 GCA_034007185.1 Candidatus Carbonibacillus sp.
AACCGAGCCAACACGCAACGTACTATGTTTTTCTAAAGGTTCGAAGCGCATCGACCCACCATGTTCAAAAACATCATGCGATGAAACGTAATACGTTGCCCCGACGCGTTCTGCCAGCTTTTGACCGCCAGATATATGATCGGCATGAATGTGTGTATCGATCACATGTTTGATGGTAACGCCTTCATTTTTGGCATACGTTTCATAAAAATCAACGCGGCGAAGCGCATCGACGACCATGGCTTCTCCTTCGGACATCAACATATACGTCAAACAACCTTTACCCAAACGAATGAATTGAACGAGTTTGAGTTTTTCGTCTTCATAAACGACCTGCGGATGATAGTATTGGCTCCATGCTTCCATCCCGCCACTCACAGAATAGACGTGATACCCTTTTTCACTTAATATTTGGGCCACGTATTCGCTTGAGCCACCTTTGGCACAAACGGTGTAAATCGGTCGATCTTGAGGCAATTCGGAAAATAGACGCTCATCTTCTTCGAGAAAATCAAAATAAGGAATGTTTTTTGACGTGACATGATGGCCTTCAATTTTCCAGGCGTCATAGTCATCACGATTTCTGACATCAAGGATGAAAACGCCTTCCGGTTGCTGCATCGCTTCTACCAATGATTCAATTGACACCTTTTGTACCGCTTCCGTCTGCATCTTTGATTCCTCCTTTTCTCCTTTAAATGATGATATGATGTTTTAAGTCGCACAATATTGCGTCAATAATCCGCGCAATACCCTACATGGTAATGTTTATACCATATGCGACTTGCTTATATGTTAACAATTTGACATAACTATGTCAATCCTGTGAACGATGTAAAAGAAGCACCTTTATGCGTTAGGGCGAATGAATAAAGCACACAAAAAACCACCGATCAACGGTGGATTTTTGTGTGCTCGCTGTATCGACGGTTTCATCAGATCACGTGCAAGATCATTTGAGCAACCTACCGTGCGCCGATGCACTCCAGAAAGAACGCCCCATACCCATAGTAACGCGTTTTTATGAGCGCTCTTTATCAGGTTGATACACAACAACAGGTTTGCGCGCTGCCAGCGCTTCATCCAGACGCCCAACGGGTGTCGATTGGGGCGCGCTTTTCACGACGTCTGGTGTTGTTTCTGCTTCATGAGCAATACGCAAAAGGGCATCAGCAAAAGCATCCAATGTCTCTTTAGTTTCGGTCTCCGTGGGCTCGATCATCAAAGCTTCTTCCACGATGAGTGGGAAATAAATGGTCGGAGGATGAAAACCATAGTCCATCAGACGTTTGGCAATATCAAGCGTACGAACGCCGTGCGCTTTTTGACGTCGTCCAGAAATCACAAATTCATGTTTGACCGGCCCGGGATACGGAAGATCATAAACATCTTTTAGACGGGACAATAAGTAGTTCGCATTTAATACAGCGTCTTCCGAAACTTGTTTTAAACCCGCTCCGCCCAGCGCACGAATATAGCTATAGGCGCGCACCAATACGCCAAACGATGCGGCAAAACCGCGTACGCGCCCAATGCTCTTAGGTGCGTCATAGATGAGTGTATAACAAGGCGCATCGTTTTCTTCTTTTCGCTCAATCCATGGGAGCGGAAGATACGGTTTAAGATGCGCTTTCACCCCGACCGGTCCAGCACCCGGTCCACCACCGCCGTGCGGCGTGGAAAACGTCTTATGCACATTTAAGTGGACAACGTCAAAACCCATATCCCCAGGACGGCTTTGCCCCATAATGGCATTGAGATTGGCACCGTCATAGTATACGTAAGCGCCAACGGCATGTACTGCTTCAACGATTTCGACGATCTCCGATTCAAATAATCCAAGCGTGTTCGGATTGGTGAGCATAAGCGCGGCCGTATCATCATCCAATACGGCTTTTAGCGCATGTAAATCGACACGGCCCCGTTCGTCACTCGGTATACTTACCGATTCAAAACCAGCCATGCTGACACTGGCCGGGTTTGTTCCGTGTGCTGAATCGGGGGCGATCACTTTACGGCGGTGTTTGCCTTCAGCCTCCAGCGCGGCGCGTATAATTAAAAGTCCCGTCAGTTCTCCATGCGAGCCGGCAGCCGGTTGAAGTGTAAAATCATCCATACCGGTGATCTCCATCAGCATCGTCTTCAATTCATACATGAGCTGAAGGGCACCTTGTACGGTCTCTTCTGGTTGATACGGATGCAAGGCCAAAAAGCCCGGAAGGCGAGCGATTTTTTCATTGATTTTGGGATTGTATTTCATCGTACAGGAGCCGAGCGGATAAAAGCCTGTATCGACACCAAAATTACGCTGGGACAAACCTGTGTAATGGCGGATCAGCTCCGGTTCAGAGATTTCAGGTAACAGTGGGGTGTCTGTTCGCAAGTAAGGTGTGTAGGCTTCGCTTTCTAATGCATCTACTTTTGGCACATCAAGCGGTGGAAGCTGATAGGCGCGTCGTCCTTTACGCGTACGTTCGAATATTAATGGAAATGGTTGAGGCGTCATCGTTTTCCTCCCTCCGCGATCTGTTTTAGAAAGCTCCCTAGGGCATCGATTTCCGCGCGGGAGCGTTTTTCTGTAACAGCTACAAGCATCAGTCTTGACCACCGCTCTACAAGAGCTTCAGGCGCTTCCGTGTGTGAAAAGAGACGGCTTAAAGGCAGTCCAGGCAGAAGACCAGCTTGAAGGCCTAGCTGTTCAACCTCAACCGCTGGTCGATCCAATTCTATTAAAAATTCATTGAAA
>JAVERJ010000290.1:0-2743 GCA_034007185.1 Candidatus Carbonibacillus sp.
TGATTTAAAATATTAATACTATTATTGCCCCCGTTCCACACGAGCGGGGTGTTTTTTTATGCGGTGTACAGTACGTCAAAGAACATTTAGCTAACTGTATATAAAAGCAATTAAAAAAGCTTTTATATACACGTTATCGGCAATTTTAAGAAACGACTTCAACACCTCTCACAAAATGAGCTTTGCTAATGTGTTCACCTATTTTAATATCACAAACCTTATCTATATATCCAAAATAACTTTTATAATCATAAACAGCTACTACTTCACCAATAGGGTAGTATTTAGGCTTTGCTCCTGAATAATCTCTATCTTTGTTTGCTTGTTGACAGTCGTAAAATCGGACAAAACTGCCTATAACAACAGGTATATCCAATTGCTCCTGTTGTGCTTCTAATTTACTTTTTTCGTTATTCATACCTTTATTCTTTTAATTAAGTTTCTACTAATTTTACGCAACTGTATATACCTGCGAACCGTTAGCTACCAGTATCATTATCTACATTAACTACCGGCGCAGCATCAACTTCTAAGTATTGCTTACATCCGCTTATATCGATTACGTTGCAAACAAACTCTTCAATACTATCAAGTATAGTTTCGTGATTGTGATTTATAGTACTTGCTGTTCGCATAAACCGGTTGCCGGCTGTAGGGGCAAAATTTGTAATTGCATTATTAACAATATCCGGTAACTCAAGGTATTCGAGTGCATCAAGATGTTGCGGATTATAGTCGGCTGTATTGTTGTACCAGCGACTCACAATATGTATTTTCACAGTTACATCTGCAGCTTGTTTATTCATTCCCATTTTTGTCCAGGTAATTGGCAAAAACTCGATAAATATTGCAGGGTATGCAAAAGGTGTTTCTTTTTCGAGGAAATCAACTTGCTGGTTCCAGAGGTCGAAATGCTTAAACACTGGTGTTTCGTCTTCTTTTAAAATTGCTTTTAAACAGTTTTTAATATCGAGGTAAAGTTGTTTTCTCATGCTTCAAATATTTGTTGTAATCGTTTGTTAATTATTTTTTCAATGTGTTTTATAAGCTCCGGATCGTTGCCGATAAACTGGCGTTGTGGCATTGTGAAACCACTTCCGCGACCTGCACGTAAGCCATAATTGTGCACAGCAGCATATATTAAGTCGCTGTGTATGGTTACCTTACCGGTTTCGGTACTGTACTGTATCGATCTGCCGAGGTCGCCGGTACTTCCCGTAAGTATTTTGCGGCTTCTCGCTGCAGGTTTACTGTATTTGTATTGACGGGTCCAATCCTGTCGGCGTTTCACTTCCGTCCATTTGGTACGCTTCCAGCTTTGTGTCTGAAAATTCTTCTTAAAATGCTTAACCGCTTCGCGACCAATAATTTTCGGTAATTGCACATTCATTAAATGCTCCAACTGCTTGCTGTTGCGTTTAATTTCTGATGCGAATTGTTCAAAATTAATGGTTAGCATAAAAATAAATTTGTTTTTTTATTTATTTTGTCTTATATTTGTGATGCTGCGTTTTAAACAAGGCCCAACATAATGCCCGATCAGTTTACTGGTTGGGCATTATGCCGTTTATAAGTTTTTTTAATTTATGTTTGATCAAGTTGTCTTTATTGATATAGACTGCTTTTTCGCCATAAACAAGATAGCACTCTACTCCATTTATAAAGTCTGATTTTCGCCTATAGATTAAGCCAACAACCATGTCAATGTTTACACTTTTGCTGGTGTCAAAATGCTTGTTGAAGTCGATGATAACTATCTTGCAAGCTTGCTTGTTTACGGCTTTGTTAAATCCGTTTGTTATTCCTGACAATTTTTCGATTCTCTTGGCATCCCCAATCTGTCCGTTAACTAAGAACTCTGGATTACTTTTTTTACTACTATATAAATGAGGCCTTATCTCTATATCAATATCTTTAAAGCTATTTTTTAAAATCAATGCTGTGGCAACGTTATCTGCTATCTCAGTTTTGTCTGCAATAACGCTTATTGGAATGCCGCTATCGCTATAATAAAGCTTGTCAAGATGTTTGTAGATTGTCTTAGGTGCGCTGAAATATGTATGATTGCCTGTAAACACTTCACCTGTTTCGCCAGGGTTTCCTTCAAGACCTTCTGCAGGCTTTGTTGTTGATTTAGGTCTGTCGGCTATCGGTTCGTCAGTTTCTTCCCAGTCGCATTTGCAGTTCCAGAGGTTGCCCGGTTGGTTTTCGTTCCAGAACGGATCGTTTTTAGGCAGTACAAGCCCGTAATACTGTTGATGACTAAGCCTCTGCTCTGCACTTCTGCTTGGTAACCATTTCATGTTAGGATACAGGCTCACTCTCTCCGAATCTGAATTAAAATCAATCCATTGTTTTGCGGTTCTTGTACGGCTTACTGTAACGTTATGTTCGGTAATCTGGTTTCGATTGTATTTGTTAGCAACTTTTTTCGCTGCTTTTCTATATTCCTTGTCAGAACGCACTTCGCCATGTTTATCTGCACGTTCACGAGCGATTTCTTGAGTAGCATGATACGATTTATAAGCTGCAAACTTGTTTACATTCAAAAGCAGTTCGGCTCGTTTAGCTGCATACTTATCGCCACTTAGTCTGCTGTTGACTGCAGATGTGAAATTAGATGAATATGCATCAAATAACTTGCTGTTTATACCATCGCCTACATTAATTTCGTCAATAGCATCGTTAACTTGCTTTTTAAACCCTAAATAAACTGCAACAGGAAACAATTTTAACTGATTCG
>JAVERJ010000291.1:0-2730 GCA_034007185.1 Candidatus Carbonibacillus sp.
CAAATGCAAATTTTATTAATTTAAAATTGTTGTGCATGAATAATACGGGTTAAAACTGGTTAAAGCAAATTTGAACTTTTAATAAAAAAAAGAGGCTGTCCACTTTTTAGACAGCCTCTTTTTTTTATAGAATTATAAAAGTAAATTCTTGACCGATTAAGTATTCATAATCTTTACCTGCTTCTAAAATATCTTCATCATCGTTTTGATAATACCAAAAAATATCTATACTAAATTCCTTGATAGAAGCTTGTAAATATTCAAGAAGATGTTTCGCCGATGCAGTATTAAAATAGTCTAATACTATGTGTAATTGAGGATTATTGCACTTTTTAAAAATCTCAAATGTTTTTTGTTTTAATTCGTTGAATATTTGAACAGGATTTTCAGGAATAAAAATTCCATTTATTTCAATCTTACAATTATTGCTATCAAATTTTACTTCTGCTGTTGTTTCCGTTTTATTTAAAATAGTACTTACCATAATAAATAATTAAAATGTAATTGGTGGGGGAATTGTTATTTGTTTAATTGCTTCAAGAGCAAATAAATCTGTCATACCGGCAATGTAATCAGTAATAACTACGTGAGATTTTGTTTCACTATAATTATAGAAATCCGACATGTTTTTTAAGTATTTACCAAAATGTTTATCAAGTTCAATTCCTGAATTTTTATAAGCATCAAAATCATTAGAATATTTATCCCAAAGGTTTTGTAAATGGTCGAAAAGATTGAATATAATATTTTTGCAAAACTCATCGTAGCGAATTAAATCAGGATGATTATATATTTTTTTATAATTAAAATTTTTGAGAGCTATAACCAATTCTGAAGTTTCGTCGCTAAAGGCAATCAAATTCTTTTTAGAACTGTTTTCTATTACATCAATTACGAGTTTATTAATAATATCCCCATTTCGTTTACCGAGTTCTTTTCTTACAATTGGAGGAATATCGTTTTCGGTAATGTATTTAGCAACCATTGCGTCTTCAATATCTCTGCCTAAATATGCAATTTTGTCAGATAGGCGTACAATACAGCCCTCGAATGAGCCCGGCATTATTCTTCGATTAATTATTTTATCAAAATCTTTTATAATAGGATCCGGACTTAGCTCATGTAAATCTTGTTCTCCATTATGAGATATAATTCCATCTTTTACTCCATAAGTTAAATTTAAGCCTTTACCATTATTTGCAAGGTATTCGACCACTCGATAACTGTTGATTTCATGAATAAAAAATAGGTCGGGATTTATTTGTTTTAGTTTATCGTCTAATGCTTTCTCGCCTGCATGTCCAAATGGAGTATGACCTAGATCGTGTCCTAAACCTATTGCGTAAGCCATATCAGAGTCAAGTTCCCAAGATTGTCTAGTTAATCCTTTACAAATAGAATGTGATATTGTGGCTACATGCAATACGTGTTCTATCCTTGTGCAAATATGGTCGTTGTCGGGTGCAAAAAATACCTGAGTTTTATGCTTTAATCTCCTAAAAGGGTTACTGTGAATTATTGCTGTTTGATCTCTAAAGAAATCTCCACGAATATCTGGTATTCTTGGAAAAGTCCTTTTTTTATATTGTTCAACACTTAAAGGGTTTTTCATGTCTAAAACTATTTATTCCCGAAAATACTGAAAAGATTACAAATAAAAACTATTTGCGCAGATATTTATCGTAAATGTTCTTATGTTGATAATTTAATATATACTCAATAGCCATGTCAATGTCCTCTGTAATATAAAAAAGTTTATTGTAGTTAGGATTAGCAAAGCCTTGATTAAAAAACACTTCGAATTGTTTAATTAAAGCATCATAAAACTTGTGTTGGTTTATGATTACAATTGGCTTGCTATGGTACTTTAATTGTTTTAAAGTAATAACTTCTAAAAGTTCTTCTAAAGTTCCAAATCCACCGGGTAAAGCAATAAAGGCATCTGCTAATTCTCTCATTTTTTCTTTGCGTGTTTTCATGTCTGGAGTAATAATCAACTCGGTGTGATTGTTCCATACTATGCCGGGTTTATTCAATAATTCAGGAATTACACCTATTACTTTTCCGTTTTGTTTAATTGATGCTTCCGACAATCGTTTCATTAAGCCTATACCACCTGCGCCATGTACCATGGTCAAATTTAATTTTCCGATCTTATTCCCAAGATTATTTGCCAAATTATAATATGAATCATCTAAATCTTCGCTTGATGAACAAAATATACATATTGTTTTAATCATAGAATTTTACTTTATTAGCTTTCAAAGGTAAAATTTTGTTTAATAATTTGATTATAAAAATTAACTGGAATTATTTCTTTTCATGAATTTTCATCTGTATTTTATTATGCTAATTTAGATTAGACTATATGTAATGGATGACTTTGGGTTGTTGGATGATTTAATGATTTTGATAATGAATTACTTACAGAAATACTAAATGCTGACAAAAAAGTATAAAACTGTAAAATGAATACTACAATACACCAATAGTTTAAAAAAACAAGGTTTAGCATCGAATCGATAAAAAAATGTCGTTTTATAACTTATTACTTAAGATTGAGCATATTATTATTGCAGTAATTGTAGTAAAAAGTGATTATTTGCCTAAATATGAGAGGAAAATTACTTATATCAAGTACCTGAAAATGAATATTATCTGAAATTTACTTGGAAAAAGTAAAAAAATATTTAAAAAAAAGTACTCAAGTGTTTTTTTAGCCGTAATTTA
>JAVERJ010000292.1:0-2727 GCA_034007185.1 Candidatus Carbonibacillus sp.
GTGGCAGTCTTTTCATTGGGGGAATGGGTGCGCGTGTATTCGACGAGTCTTCGCGTTGGCTATTCAGTGCCCTCCGACAGGACTGTCGCGTTTAATCCATTTCAGGCGGCATCACCGTTGCCCGGTGCCAATCCGCTTCGGGTAGCGCTGATCTTGTTTATTGTATCCTTGCTTCTCCTGTTCCTGGGGCAACTATTCGTGAATCGGAGAGAGTATTTGCTGAAGTGATGGGGCTACTTGTTCCCCCTTACCAGCATCGACATCCGCTTCCTTCCCTGCGATTTGAGACTGCCCGAAATCTCTATAATGTGGTGCTATTCGAAGGATTCATACGGCTTAGCGCCATGTGTCGGTACCGGGGATACAAAGCGCTGAAAGGAGAGAGCGATCCGGGCTGGGTACTTTCGTGAGGATTCTAAGACTCAAGACTGTCCTGGCTAGACGGTTGTGAGCGCATCAGAGATTGTCTTAAGCATGGTCTCCCGCATCTTCGCATCACTCTTTTCCCAGAGCAGTTCAAAAAGATAACCGAGTCCGGGGAGCGTTTTTTCTTCTTGTGATGTGATCGCATCTTCGATTATATCCTGCAAATCATGAGGTTTTGCCCCCTTCAGCTTGGTATTTAAAGCCGCGCGTAAATTGAGATCACGGTACGTGGTGGCCATATTTTTTCCTCCTTTTGGCCCAGTCATATGACTGGGTCTTTTGATTCAGTTTTAACGTGCCACAAAGGCGTCGTGATTAAACATGCGGCTTTGCTGTTGAAGATGTTAATTTTTGATACAATAAACGTATTGGTCGTTGCATGGTATCGTCTAACTGGAGGTTCTCCAATGAATGAGGCGCTTAAACGCTATCGGGTCATCCAATCCGCACAAAACCCGCGCTTTAAACACTGGCTAAAGTTAAAAACGGTGCAAGGCAGAAAGCGAGAGGGACAGGTTTTGCTGGAAGGCTGGACGCTGGTAAACGATGCCCTCAAAGCGGGTTTGTTGCAAGAGATCATGGCCGATGACGAAATGAAGCTAAAGGCCCTACTTTCCTCAGAAAAAGGGGCGGCGTTGAACGCCTCACCGCAGGCGTCTCTCATATCGCCTGATCTTGCCCGTCGTCTTGCGGAAACAGAGTCATCGCAAGGTCTGTTTGGTATCATGGCTATACCCAACGTGCGCGAATGGACAACGGATGTTAGCGCCGTCGATCTTGGTCCGTTTATTTTGGCACTCGATGCCTTGCAAGATCCGGGAAACGTCGGTACGCTTTTACGTTCGGCGGTGGCCTTTGGTGTGCGCACCGTCCTCTTGGGGAAAGGTACGGTTGATCCCTGGAGCGGGAAAGTATTGAGAAGTGGGATGGGGGCACATTTTCATCTTCGGCTGTATCAGGTCGCATTAGAGGAAGCGCTCCCTCGTTTGCGAGATGATGGATATGCACTCTATGCTGCATCACCACATCACGGGGTGGAACTGGAGACGATTAAAAAGCGTGCCAAACGGGTGCTCCTTTTAGGAAGCGAGGCGCACGGGATTCGTGAAGAATTTCTTGAGATGGCTGATCAATGGGTGCGCATCCCGATGTCTGGTGCGATGGAATCACTCAATGTAGCCGTGGCTGGATCGATCTTGCTTTACGGAATGCGTATGCCGTGAAAAGGGAAGGGACGTGTAAACGTCTAAGGGAAGGAGGGCGCCATGAAACACGACCCTAAAAAAAAGCCGTGGTGGATGATGCTTTGGCGTGTGCTGTGGATGACCATCGGTACGTTTTTAGTGGCGCTTGCGCTGGAACAGTTTTTAATCCCACATCGGATGATTGATGGCGGTGTGGTAGGGATCGCCATCATTGGCTCCCACCTTACGCATACACCCCTGGGGCTTTGGACACTCGCTTTAAATCTTCCCTTTCTTTATCTAGGCTATCGAGAGATCGGCAAAACGTTTGTCTTTTCTACGCTTTATTCCATCACTTTTTTGTCGGTGTGGGTGACGATTCTCAGTCATTGGCCGCCACTCGTCGACAGTTATTTTTTGGCGACTGTTTTTGGAGGACTGATTTTAGGGATTGGTGTCGGTCTCATATTACGTAACGGCGGCTCACTCGATGGCACGGAAATTGTCTCCCTCGTTTTATCCGAACGGCTCGATTTTTCTGTTGGCGAAATCGTGATGTTTTTTAACGTCTTTATCTTTTCAGCTGCTGCCTTTTTTTTCTCATTAGAAAGCGCAATGTATTCGGTGATCGTTTATTATGTTGCCTATCGGGTCATTGATCTGGTGCTGCAAGGCCTTGATGAGATGAAGTCGGTTGTGATTATTTCTTCAGAGTCAAAGCCTATCGCGGAAGCCATTATGGCCCGTCTCGGGCGCGGTGTGACCCATCTCTATGGCCGCGGTGGTTACACAGGAGAAGATAAAGAAATTTTATTTGTCATTGTCACACGTTTAGAAATCTCCAAATTACGCTCCATCGTTGAGATGTATGATCCAAAAGCGTTTGTGACAATTGAAAATGTCCACGATGTGATGGGTGGGCGCTTTAACAAACGATCGATTCATTAGTGAATAACGATCGATTCTTTAGAGCATGCTGGCCGTCTTTGGGTGGCTGATGTTTCTTGGATGCAAGCAAAAGGTGAGATAGCATCATGGCATGCTTGCCTTCGGCCGCTTGTATCGGCTATAATAACAACACATTCAAAGGTGCGTACGTCGATGCACCGGCCGATCA
>JAVERJ010000293.1:0-2693 GCA_034007185.1 Candidatus Carbonibacillus sp.
TATATGTATCAACGGTACAATATGAACGTCATCAGTGCCCGTCTGAATGGTTTTGAAGGCGAAATCACGCCCTTCTATAACTTCACCAACGCTTTACCTGGTGTAACCATTCGCCAGTTCTAAGAACAACATGTCTAACGTGACGAAAGGGTTAACGGCCTGTAGTTTGCATGAACCATCGCGCAATATGCCGCCAAGGCGGCATATTGCGCTCAATTTTTGACGTGAGGGAGGCTTTCTATGACTCAATATATTATTCGACGCCTAATCGAGAGTATCCCCACCATTATCGGTGCGTCGATCATTATTTTTCTTGTTTTTACCATGGCACCGGGTGATTTTATATCCGCTCAGTTCGGTATGGACCCAAAGATGACACAAGAAAGGAAAGCAGAACTAAGAGAACTTTACGGTCTTAATAAACCGTTGCCTGAGCGGTATGCCATCTGGATGGGAGAAGTCCTAAAAGGCAATTTAGGAGAATCGTATCTGTATAAAAAACCAGTCACCGAAGTGATCAATACGTTTGTTTGGAATTCGTTTATTTTATCGGCGACGGTTTTGGTTTTACAGTGGATGGCTGCCGCACTGGTCGGTATCCTTGCAGCCATTAAACAGTATACGCTCTATGATCAGCTCGTCACCCTGTTTGTCTTTATCGCCATGTCACTTCCGTCATTCTTCCTCGGATTGTTACTGTTAAAACTGCTCGCAGTGGATTATCGCATCTTTCCTCTTGGCGGTATGGCCTCTACTGGGATTCCGCATGAAGGTTGGGCGTATATCAAAGATGTCATGTGGCACATGGCCCTTCCTGTGATCACTTTGACGATGCTTTCCATCGGCGGCCTGACCCGTTATTTCCGTACATCGATGTTAGAAGTGATTCGTCAAGACTACGTGCGAACCGCTTACGCCAAGGGTCTGAAAGATCATGTGGTCATCTTTAAACATGCCTTAAGAAATGCCTTGCTCCCCTTAATCACCTTATTTGCACTGGAACTGCCGGGTCTTTTTGCGGGCGCCATTATTACGGAGCGCATTTTTAACTGGCCGGGCATTGGGAAAGTCACCCTTGATGCGATTTTTCAGCGCGACTATCCGTTGGTCATGGGTTTTACACTCCTTATTTCTGTGTTGACAATCCTTGGAAATATTCTGGCTGACGTGCTTTATGGGGTCGCTGACCCGCGCGTTCGGCATCGTTAAGGAGGGTGTGTGATGACAGTGCAGCCAGAAGCGTTCAAAAACTCCGATCATCATCGTGAAAAACGAGTACGTCAAGTCGATTCGCCTTGGCGCAGTGCTTTTCGTCGTCTGTTAAAAAATAAATTTGCGATTGCTGCTTTTATGGTTCTCGTCTTTATGTTTTTATTTTCTTTTGTCGGTCCGTATTTCTCACCGTATAAAGATGCTAAAATATCAGTGCGCGATCAATACAAGCCGCCTTCCGCCGAACATTGGTTGGGAACAGATCAATTAGGGCGTGACATGGTTTTAAGACTGATGCAAGCAGGGCAAATCTCGCTCCTCGTCGGACTCGCAGCGACGGGCATTATCGTCCTGATCGGTGTGACCATCGGGCTCGTTTCAGGCTTTTATGGTGGATGGACCGACACCTTGTTGATGCGCTTTGCCGATATCATGTATGCCATACCGACGTTGCCGTTACTCATTACCTTTGGTGCCATTTTATCTGATTTAAAGTTTCCTCCGGATCAACGTATTTATCTTATTATGTTTATCATCGGGGTTATCAGTTGGATGGGCCTATCACGGCTTGTCCGAAGTCAAATTCTCAGTCTTAAAGAACAAGAGTTCATGTTGGCCACGGAAGCGCTCGGGCTTTCTGATCGACGCAAACTTTTTTCGCATCTTTTACCCAACGTTGTACCTATTATTATTGTCAGTGGTACATTGGGGGTGGCAGGGGCTATTTTGCTCGAGTCGGCCTTAAGTTTTCTAGGTTTAGGTGTGATCCCGCCAACGCCATCATGGGGACAAATGTTATCGTCTGCGAACAATATGATTGATTTTGCAAAACGCCCTTGGCTATGGATACCACCGGGGGTTGCCATATTGATTACCGTCGTCTCGATCAACATCATCGGTGATGGGCTTAGAGATGCGCTTGATCCAAAGATGAAAAGGTAGGGTTGATGGATGAGCCAAAAAGCGTTGCTGGAATTTAAAGATCTTCATACAGAGTTTTATACAGAAGCTGGCATTGTCAAAGCTGTCAGTGGCGTAAGTTTTCAAATTCGGCCGGGAGAAACTGTCTCTGTTGTTGGAGAATCAGGGAGTGGCAAAAGCGTGACCGCCCTTTCCTTGATGCGTCTTTTGGCCAATAATGCTAAGATTGTCAAAGGCGAAATTATGTTCGATGGACGGGATGTATTAAAATTAAAACCGCATGAAATGCGTCGACTGCGCGGCAATGAAATCGGTATGATCTTTCAAGAGCCGATGACATCCTTAAACCCTGTTTTAACTGTCGGGGAGCAAATTATGGAACCGATTATTGAGCACCGTATGTTCAGTAAGCGGGAAGCACGGAAATATGCCATTGAACTCATCGAAATGGTCGGTATTCCGCGCGCGCATGAAATCGTTGATGCGTATCCGCATGAACTTTCCGGTGGGATGCGTCAACGGATCATGATCGCCATTGCTCTAAGTTGTGAGCCAAAGCT
>JAVERJ010000294.1:0-2688 GCA_034007185.1 Candidatus Carbonibacillus sp.
GATTGGGAACGCGATCAGCCGACACCACACAACATTTTTGGAGGGGACCTACAAGGGATTCTTGACCATCTTGATGACCTTCAAGCGCTTGGCGTTGATGTGATATATTTGACACCTATTTTTCTCTCACCTTCCAATCATAAATACGATACGACTGATTATTATCGAGTTGATCCACATTTTGGCGATGAAGAAACGCTAAAAACGTTGGTCGAAGCAGCCCATCGCCGTGGTATTCGGATCATGCTCGATGCTGTTTTTAATCATAGTGGTTATGATTTTTTTGCTTTTCGCGATGTCCGTGAAAAGGGGGTACGCTCACCGTATTACGATTGGTACTTTTTGGATACCGCTGAACTGTCCGAAGCGGATGGAACTGATATACAAGGCAAGTATGAAACATTTGCAAACGGTGTCTGGAATATGCCCAAACTGAACACAGCGCATCCGGATGTAATGCGTTATTTCATCGGTGTGGGACGGTATTGGATAGAGCGAGCGGATATTGATGGTTGGAGACTTGATGTGGCCAATGAAGTGACACCTACTTTTTGGCGTATGTTTCGCCAAGAAGTCAAAGCACTTAAAAACGATGCGCTGATCATTGGCGAAGTGTGGCATGACGCGCTGCCATGGCTTTCGGGTGATATGTTCGATGGGGTTATGAATTATATGTTTCGGGAGGCGGTCGTTGACTTTTTGGCCAAACATTCGATCGGTGCTGCGACCTTTGCCGAACGACTGATGAATGTGTGGATGCGGTATCCTGAACCGCTGGCGCATACGATGTTTAATGTCTTGGATAGTCATGATACAGAACGCTTTATCACGACGGCTGGCGGGGATGAGACGCTTTTGCGCATGGCTTTATTTGTGATGTTGACATACCCGGGCATGCCTATGCTGTATTATGGTACAGAAATAGCCATGGAAGGGAAAACCGATCCAGATTGCCGTCGTCCTTATCCTTGGCATCGGCGGGATGAAAAGCAAGCGCTTTTGGATGAGATCCGTACGCTTACGCATTTGCGAAAAACACATCTTCCACTGCGGCGGGGTGGTTTTTCAGTCCTTTATGCAGATGAAGCACAGAATGTTTTGGTTTACACAAGACCGTATGGCGGTTCGGACGAGCTATACGTGATCATCGTCAATAAAAGTGCACATAGTGTTGTTTGGTCGATAAACCTTTCGGATCTTCACGCGCTCTTGGCGAAAGGAGATACTGTGTCTACCGATGAGAAAGTGCAAAGTGCACCATGGACGGTATCTGTCCTTTTTGGTTCGGAGGATGTTCGAGCGTGGCATGGGGTCAAATTGCATACACTTCTTCAAAAAGATGGTCATATTACGATTCCACCGTTGGAACGCGCAATCATTACATTTTCGGCTTGAAGAAGAAGACTTTGCAAGCGTTCACAAAAAGCGTATAATAGATGTGAAAACGTTTGCGCAACGGAGTCGATGAGCAGGCGCAAGCGCTGATAAAGCATAAGGGGGATGGAACATGCACAGATCTTGGCGATCACTTTTAATGCTTTTGGCGATTTTTGTCTTTATGAGTGTGACTGCATGTGGTGGTAAGACAGAGACGCCTAACACCACAACGCCGTCAACCAGTACAGAGACACCGAGCACAACATCTGGGGAGAAGCTTGCTGATGAAGTCATCAAGCCTGAAGAAGGTGCATCACTCGTTCTTTGGGAATCAAGCGGCGCAGTCGGGGAATGGGCCAAGTATGTCGCGCAAAAATTTGAAGAGAAGTATGGTGTACCGGTAACGTACGAAGAAGTCAGCCACACAGATGCGCCAGAAAAACTTAAAACCGATGGCCCGGCCGGCTTGGGTGCAGATGTGTTCTCAGCGCCTCATGATCATCTGGGCGAGCTTGTATCAGGGGGACTTGTTTTAGAAAATATGTTCCCGAATGAATTTACCAATGAGACGTATATGCCAACAGCGATTGCAGGGACGAGTTATGATGGGCAGCTTTATGGGTATCCGACATCCATTGAGACGTACGCACTTTTTTACAACAAAGATCTCGTAAAAGATCTTCCCAAAACGTGGGATGAAATGCTCGATCAGGCGAAAGCCATGACGGATACCAAAAAAAATACGTATGGTTTTATGATGGAAGTAGCTAATTTTTACTATGTTTATAGTTTGATTGGTGGCTATGGGGGCTATGTTTTTGGCGACAACAATACCAATCCCAATGATATAGGTCTTAACAATGCCGGATCAGTTAAAGCTGGACAGCTTTTACAGAAAATGCATAAAGAAGTCTTGCCGTTAAAAGTTGAAGATATTACCTATGATGCCAAAGAAGGACTGTTTAAAGATGGAAAATTGACTTACAATGTGAATGGTCCTTGGGCGGTTGATGATTATCGCAAGGCGGGTGTCAACTTTGGTCTTGTGCCGCTCCCTGTCCTCGATAACGGTAACCATCCTACCAGTTTTTCTGGGATTCGCGCCTTTTATGTCAATGCTTACACAAAATATCCCAATGCGGCAGCACTTTTAGCGAAGTTTGCCGCGAGCGAAGAGATGCAGCTAAAGTTATTCGAAATGACGGGTATGCTACCAGTCTATAGCGCGCTTCTCGATCATCCGAGCATAAAAGCTAATGATATTACTTCGGGGTTCTTAGAACAAGCTCAGTACGCCGTACCGATGCCCAA
>JAVERJ010000296.1:0-2645 GCA_034007185.1 Candidatus Carbonibacillus sp.
GTTTACCGTGACAGAGATGGAAGATTTACGTATTTTGCGATTGCGTGTGCTCAAAATCCCTTCACCGACACCTTCTCACACATCCGAAACATTAAAAGATGAGGCTGCCTGGTAAAGATGTGTTCATCTTAAGGGCCATAAGACCATGTAAGGAGCCAAACACAACGTGCATGAGTTCGTATTGAATGTATTTCAAGGACTGACCAATCTTGGGGCGTGGGGTATTGCTCTTGCCCTGATGATCGAAATCATTCCCAGTGAGATCGTTCTTGCCTACGGTGGATATTTGATTGCGACCGGTGTTGTAGGCTTTGTTCCGGCCTTCATAGCGGCATTGTTTGGTGGGGTGATGTCACAACTCTTTTTATATTGGTTGGGTCGATACGGTGGTCGTCCAGCAGTCTTGAAATATGGCAAATATATTTTTGTTCGACCTCATCATTTGGAGATCGCTGAACGCTGGTTCATGCGATATGGACCAGGGGTGATTTTTTCAGCCCGTTTTGTTCCTGTTGTACGCCATGCCATTTCTATCCCGGCAGGACTGGCGCGTATGCCGCATAGTGCGTTTATTCTTTATACAGCCTTAGCGATTATCCCGTGGTCACTCCTTTTTTTCTTTCTAGGCTATTCGATACGTGAGAATTGGGCCGATGTACAAAAGTACGCTGGTTCTTATCTGCCCTACCTTTTGTTGGTGGCGTTCATTGTATTTGGCATATATCTTTGGTTTGTTAAAAATCGCTCCTATAAAGATCGTTAAACGCATGAGTCAATCAAATATGCTGTGATTCAACCATTCGTTCTCCCGACACTCAAGGACGCGTTTTGTTTGTCAGGAGGACGTTTTTTTATATTTTAAGCTCAATGATGTTTAAACATATCATTTTTTGTGCACACTAACGAACAGATATTCATATGTTAAAAACATAAGAAGAAGATTTCTAGAGTGATTTTACAAGGAGGTATCGGTTATGGTAGCCAATCGCCAAGATGCGTGGCTAGAAGAACATGATCTTTTGCTTGCCGAGACTGTTTTGAGGCATATTCGTGAAGGGAGTACACAACTTAAAGCTTTTGAAGAATGTGCTGAAAAACTCGGACGGACACCTGCTGCCTGTGGTTTTCGTTGGAATAGTGTCGTGCGTAAAGATTATGCCGAGGCTGTCGCTTTGGCTAAGCTCACCCGGCAAAAACGCAAAAAAGAAGAGCGTCTATCGTATGCTCAACTCGGTACACGTGAGGCGATGTCCACCGGACGTATGGCGCATCATAAGTCTAAAGATGAGCAAACAGAAGCGAAAGGAAGCGAAGGTCTTCGTCTGAACGCAGATGCTGCCTTGGACGTAAAAGGGATGGGGCTCAATTGGGATCATGTGTTACGCTTTTTACGTCAAGAAAAAACATCTCAGATGGTTTTAAAAAAGGAGCGCGATGCACTTTATTTAAAGACCCAAGAGCAAGCGCGGCAAATTGAACAACTTCAAAAAGAACTTGAAGCACTTAAAAACGAAAAAAGTACGGTTGAGACAATTCAAGAAGACTATCAAACGTTACTGAAAATTATGGAGAGAGCCCGTAAACTTGTAGCTAAAGAAATGCTAGATGAAGAATTGGCAGAACGAGAGTCTGTATTTAAAATGGATCCCAATGGTAACTTAGAACGCATTGAGCAGGCGCTCTGAGCAACGGTTAAACCATCCAACGCAATATAACGCGATATGAGAAACACCGCTTTTATCTTCATCCTTGTCGATGTGACATGAACTGTAGATGAAGATTAAAAGCGGATTTTATTTGAATACGTGTTGTCGGCGAAGCGGCGCTATGCCATAATAAAACAAGCACCTCTTATTTAAGGAGGAAGAAGAACGTGCCAGAACTCATCTTATGGACGGCGCCGCGGCCGATCGATGGTTTTACGCAGATGCTTGAGATGCTGCGTGCTCATCTAGCAGATCATACGCGTGTCAACGAGGCGCCGTCTGATCTCCGATCATGGACGCTTGTGCTTACGCCGGATCAGATGACTTTTCAGCTCGAACAGGCGTTATTTCAAAACGATCGGCCTGGCAGCTTAAGTTTACACGTATACAGTTTCAAGCGTCTCGCTTGGCGTGTCTTTCAAATGTTGGGTGGTAGCGATCACCCACCGTTAACATCGCTCGGGCAGACATTGCTCGTGGCACGAGCGCTACATCTGCATGGAGAAAAACTTTCAACGTTAAATAGATCTTTAAAAACACGCGGACTCCTTGAAAAAGTCAACCGTATGATCAAAGAACTGCGATATTATGGCCTCGAACCCGATGTGCTTCTTAACATCCGCCGTGATCTTAGCGAGGGAACCTTAGATGATATGTTTAAACAAAACTTTGTTCATAAGTTGGATGATTTACATCGGGTTTACCAAGATGTGCACACATTCATCGAAGCAATGTATTTGGATCAGGTTTCGACACTTCGGCTGCTCGCTGAAAAAATTCCTGAATATGTCGCGCACAGAAATGTCGATGTTTTTGTCCTTGGCTTTAGCAATTTTTCGCCAGAAGAACGCAGCGTCTTAGCATCACTCCTGAAGCACGCAAGACGTGTTCATGTGCTTTTAAATGGGATCAGTACGGAGCAAGTTTATCCCGATGTCA
>JAVERJ010000297.1:0-2629 GCA_034007185.1 Candidatus Carbonibacillus sp.
GATCGCAAATGCCCTCTTGTTTGGGAGGATTGAAGATGATGTGGTAGGTCGCACCACATTGTTTACACACACGCCGACCGGTTAGCCGTTCCACTAAAATGTCATATGGAACATAGACATAAAGAACGGCATCAAGGCTGCGGCCAGCACGGTTTAAAAGGGTGTCGAGTGCTTCCGCTTGCGCAGCCGTCCGTGGAAAACCATCGAGTAGAAATCCTTTGGCCGCATCCTCTTTTTGTAATCGTTCTTCGACAATGCCTATCGTCACATGGTCGGGTACAAGTTCTCCCCGATCCATATATGATTTGGCTTCTTTTCCAAGTGGTGTTTCATCCCGAACGGCCTGGCGAAACATATCACCGGTAGAAATGTGTGGGATGCGATACGTGGCATGGATGCGTTCGGCTTGCGTTCCTTTGCCTGCACCTGGCAGTCCTAACAAAATTAGGTTCAATGCCCCTCTCTCCTTTATCGTTTGATAAACCCTTCATAATGACGCTTGATCAGCTGACTTTCAATTTGCTTCATCGTCTCAAGGGCCACACCAACGACGATCAGGAGAGATGTGCCGCCGATGCGCACAGAGTTGGGCAGCCCGGCAATCGTGGTGAAAAACACTGGAAGAATCGCTACTGCAGCAAGAAAGATCGCTCCAAATAAGGTAATGCGGTTAATAATTTTAATGAGGTACATCTGTGTTGCCTTGCCTGGCCGTATCCCTGGGATATAACCACCGTTTTTTTGCATGTTTTCGGCCAGTTGTGGCGGGTTAAGCTGGACAAATGTGTAGAAATAGCTAAAAGCGATGATCAACAGCACATAGAGAAACATACCGAGCGGTGCTTGAATCGTAAACTGATTGGCGATCCAATCAAAAAAGGCATTTCCACGGAAAAAGCTCGCAATCATCGAAGGAAAAAGAACAATAGAGACAGCAAAGATGACTGGGATCACGCCGGCCGAGTTCACTCTCAGCGGAATGTGCGTCGATTGACCACCGACCATTTTCCGTCCGACCATCCGTTTGGCATATTGGACAGGAATTTTCCGCACCCCTTGCTGTACAAAGATCACCCCGGCGATGATGGCGATCACAACAGCAACGATGATCAGCACCGTGAGCGCGCTCATAAACGGATTGATACCTTCACCAGTGAATTTGCTGACGTATATTTGTTCAAGGCTCGATGGAATGGCAGCAACAATCCCGGCAAAAATAAGAATCGAAATCCCATTCCCTATCCCTTTTTCCGTTATCTGCTCACCGACCCACATGAGGAACGTCGTTCCTGCAGTGAGGACGATAGCGATGACGACGTATGAGAAAAAGTTTGGGGCGATGATCATATGATACTGACGCTCAAAGGCAATCGACATACCGACCGCTTGAATAAGCGCTAAAACAACCGTGAGATACCGCGTCACGCGTGCGATTTTCCGGCGACCCGTCTCTCCTTCTTTGGCCCATTCCGTAAACTTAGGCACAACATCCATGCTGAGAAGTTGCATAATAATCGAGGCCGTAATATACGGCATGATCCCTAAGGTGAAGATGGAAAAGTTTGAAAGAGCTCGCCCAGAAAACGTATCCAGCATGCCGAACAAATTGCTGTTTTGGATGCTTGTTTTTAAAAGTTCAACGTTAATGCCGGGGACCGGAATATAACTTCCAAGGCGAAAGATAACGAGCATCATCAAGGTATAGAGAATACGGCTTCGCAAGTCTTTGACGCGAAAGATATTGGAGATGGTCTGAAACATCAGATCACCTCGATCTTTCCACCGGCAGCTTCAATTTTTTGCGCCGCCGTTTCCGAAAAACGATGGGCTCGAACGGTTAGCGCAACGGTTAATTCACCATCGCCTAAGATTTTCACACCGTCTTTGACGTGTTTAATCAGCCCGCGTTCAATCAGTCGTTCCGGATCAACGACAGAGCCGGGTGCAAAGTCATTGAGCACGGCAACATTTACAATGGCATAATCCTTGCGGAAAATATTTGTAAAGCCGCGCTTCGGAAGACGGCGAATGAGCGGGTTTTGCCCACCTTCAAACCCTGGGCGTACGCCCCCACCAGAGCGAGCTTTTTGCCCTTTATGTCCACGGCCTGATGTTTTACCGTGTCCACTTGACGTACCACGACCGACACGTTTTCTCTCACGCTTTGAACCGGGGATCGGACTCAGTTCATGTAAGCGCATCACAACTCACCTCCACATTTGTCTTAATCTATCGTTTCAACTTTTACAAGATGACTGACTTGATGAATCATTCCCCGCACACTGGGCACGTCTTCATGCACCACGGACTGATGGAGCTTTTTTAAGCCCAAGGCCTCTACGGTGCGCTTTTGGGGGTAAGGACGGCCGATGGTGCTTTTCACTAAAGTAATCTTCAGCTTAGCCATGACGCGCCTCCTCAATGCAAAATTTCTTCTGGTGATTTGCCACGCAGTTTAGCGACCGATTGTACGGTTTTGAGCTCTGATAATCCGGCCATCGTTGCCCGTACCATATTGATCGCATTGTTCGAGCCAAGCGATTTTGAAAGCACATCGCGCACGCCAGCCAGTTCCAACACAGCACGGACAGGACCGCCAGCGATCACACCTGTACCTTCAACAGCTGGT
>JAVERJ010000298.1:0-2628 GCA_034007185.1 Candidatus Carbonibacillus sp.
TATTTGCAAATAAAAGAAAATACAGCTTAGGATATATTACTACTTCACGAGGTTGTCCCTACAACTGTATTTTTTGTAACAATAACTTAACTGGACATAGGGTTTGTCGTTACAAATCAGTTGATAATGTAATTAAGGAACTTGAAATATTAATTTGCAAGTACGAGCAAAAGGATATAACTTTTTTTGATGATAATTTCTTAACTTCACCAAAAAGAACAAATGAATTATGCAAGGCAATAATTGAAAAAGGATGGCAAGAAAAGTGTGATTTTATGTTCCAATCGAGAGCTAAAGATGTTAAAGAAGATATTATTGCAGAATTGTCAAAAGCAGGATTTAAAACAGTTTTTCTCGGTATAGAATCTGTTTCAACCAATCTATTATCGATAATTGGAAAAAAAGAACGAATCGTTGATATAGAGAACGCCATAAAAATCGCAAAATCTGCTAAATTTAAAGTAATAGCAAATTTTCTATTTTGTTTACCTGAAGAAACGGCTTTTGAAAGAGCGGAGTGTGTTAGTTTTGCAATAAAAAACAACATTGATGTTGTAAAATTCAATAATATTGTTCCTTACCCGGGAACAGAACTCTATAATCAAAACTATCAAAGCAAAATTAACTTTAACTATCCAGACTACGGGAACTTTAATTCCCAGATTGCAATAATACATCCATTTTACAAAAAAATCCCCTTCCCGTTAATCCCCAATAATAGTATAGATAAGCAAATAGAGTCAGAAATAATAATAAGTTATTTAAAATTTTATTTTAGATTTTCTGTCATAAAAAAAATTATTACACATAAAAAATGGGGCGGCTTAATTTTTCAGTTTGGAAACAGAAATAGAGATGTAATTAGACACATACCACACATCTTTGTTTTACTAGCAAACCTGAGTATTAAAGTTTTGAATGCATTAATTTTCAACCTATTTCATAAAAAAAAACTGAAATAAGTTTCTAATTGGTAACAAAACATTTTTAGTATCTTTGGCAATATATCACTTTTTAGTAAATGATAGTTTTTATAAATTCATACAATCATAATAAAGCCAACAGGTTTAGCCGTTTTTCACCGGCATTTCCACCAATTGGAATAGGTTATTTAGCAGCACTTGCTGAAACTAAAAATATTGAATTTAAGATTTTTGACCAACAATTACATAAAAACATCGAAACAGAAATAATAAAGTCTTTAGAAGGCAATAATTTAAATAATCTTATTTTTGCTTTCGGAGTTGTTACTCCAGCTTTCATTGCTGCAAAAAAGTCTGCATTATTTCTTAAATCAAAATACCCCGATGCCATTTTTATAATTGGAGGAATTCATGCAACCGCCTTACCAAAAGAGATAATTGAATTAAATATTTTTGATTATTTAATTAAAGGAGAGGCAGAAGAAAGCTTTTTTAAACTATATGAATTTATTGTAAGTAAAAGCATAGATATTAAAGACATAAATGGTTTGATTTATAAAAAAGACCAAACCTATTTGAATAATGAAAAAAATCAAGTTTTTCATAGTTTTGAGAAACTTCCGCAATTCCCGTATCATTTATTTGAGAATGAAAGCAGATACGACATTGCTGTAATATTAAGCAGCAGAGGGTGCAAAATGAATTGTAGTTTTTGTTCTCATAATATAATTAGTAACTATAATGTGAGGTTCTGCCCTACCGATATAGTTATTAATGATATTGAGTTACTAATTAACACTCACAAAAAGACACATATATTATTTCTTGATGACAATTTTTTAGAAAATCACTCACGTGTTAATCAATTATTGGATTTAATAGTTTTGAGAGGCTTTGATAAAAAATGTAGTTTTAGCTTTCAAGCTCGCTGTGATCAAATAAATGAATCGATTTTGCAAAAGCTATATTCTGCTAATTTTAAAACTGTTTTTTTTGGTATCGAAACAATTTCGCGAAACCTTTTAAAGAGTATAAATAAAAGATTAACTCCTGAAATTATTATTAACGCAATAGAATTAGCGAAAAAATATGGAATGAATGTCCAAGCTAGCTTTATATTTGGATTCCCGCATGAAAATCACAATGATCGTGTTCAAACTTTAAAGTTTGCACTATCAAATAAAATCAACATAGCCAAATTTAACAATCTTGTTCCATATCCAGGTACGCCAATATTTAACGACTCGAGATACATCAATAATATTATATTTGATTATGACTACTCTAATGCAGATACTTTAATTGCTTTAACAAATGGTATTTTAAAAAAAAGAAACTTACCATTTTTTCAGTCAAAAAGTAAAGACAAGAGCATTATACGATTCATTTATCTAAGCTATTTTTTATTTTACTTTAGATTCTCGGGATTCAATAACTTGCTTTTCAATTCAAAAAAATCAATTAAATGGATTTATCTAAAAAATTCAAAAAACAAAATAGAATTATCAAAAATAATGTCATTATTACAATTAGTAATAACTATGTCTTTAAAATTCTCAACTATTTTTTGGTATCCATCTAAAGAAAATATCTTTGTATGGTTTTTTAGTAAAAATAAAGAATAACAATGCAGAATTATAATGCCATATTTATTGCGCCTCCATTTCAACATGGCAATGAAACTATGTGGAAACAGTTCGATTAT
>JAVERJ010000018.1:0-17914 GCA_034007185.1 Candidatus Carbonibacillus sp.
ACAGTTTACTCTATTTCTCCTACCTTCACAATAGGAAGAAAAGACTTGCCTAGGTATTGTAAAATTTTAGAAAGCGCCTGTCTTCACAGGCGCCTGCAGTGCTTCTAATTGCGTTCCCCTTGTAAGATTGTTGCCACACGCTCCCGCGAGATACGCGCGCCCAGTGCAGCCAATGATACTTCCAACGTTTCATAACCACGATCGATATGATGGGGATGGATAACAGTTGTCGTACCCTCTGCGGATAACCCGGCTAAGACCAGCGCGGCACCGGCACGAAGGTCTGTCGCTTTGACGCGCGCACCTTCTAAGTGTTGGACCCCGCGGATCACTGCCGTGTGATAATCAACGACGATATCTGCTCCCATTTTTACAAGTTCTGGAACATGGCGGAAGCGACCATCAAAGACAGTCTCAACAATAATACTCGTTCCCTCAGCCAAGGTTAGATGGGCCATGAGCTGCGCCTGCATATCGGTTGGAAAACCAGGATGCGGGGAAGTCATCACTTTATGAAGGGGCAAAATCGGACGCCTTCCTATGACACGAAGACCGCCTTGATCTTGCGAAATAATTGTTCCTGACTGTTGAAAAGCTTCGATCACCGCTTCCATATGCTCCACAACGACACCTCGAATGAAAATGTCTCCACCGGTCATAGCCCCTGCCGCTAAAAACGTTCCTGCTTCAATGCGATCTGGGATCACACGATGCGTCAGACGGACGTGCGCTGGCCGCGTAACGCCTTCAATGACGATGCGATGTGTCCCCGCACCATGAATCCGGGCACCGAGCGACGTTAAAAAACGGGCCAAATCTTGAATCTCCGGTTCGCGTGCAGCATTGGTAATAATCGTCCGCCCTTCAGCAAAAGCAGCAGCCATCAAAATATTTTCAGTTGTTCCGACGCTTGGAAAATCGAGGACGATATGGGCGCCACGCAAGCGATGGGCCTCGGCGACGAGTGTACCGCCGTACTCATGAATGGTCACACCCATTTTTTTCAAACTACTGATATGCATATCGATCGGTCGTTGACCGATGGAACAACCACCCGGATAACTCACAACAGCTTCTCCTGTCCGTGAGACGAGGGGCCCCAATAAAAAAATCGACGATCGCATTTGACTCATCAAATGCTCAGGAACAATATTGGTATCAAGTGTTTCCGTATTGACATAAAGTCGATGACCTTCACGCACCACCTGAACACCGAGTGCCCTTAAAATATCCATCATCACCCGCACATCCAATAGATCGGGCACATCGACAAGCTCCATCTCACCACGCACTAAAATCGTCGCCGCTAAAATCGGTAAAGCGGCGTTTTTTGCGCCGTGCACTTCGATCTCACCGTGAAGTGCAAGGCCACCTTCAATCACAAAAGCTTCCATACGGGCTAACCTCCTCCGTTAGCCCTCACCCATCACCAACACTTCTGTCTGTAAAGCAATATGAAAACGCTCGTTCACACAATCTTGGACCGTATGAATCAGATGCAAGACATCACTGGCCCGCGCTTCACCACGATTAATAATAAAATTGGCATGCACCTCAGAAATTTGTGCACCACCATACCGAGCCCCTTTTAACCCACATGCTTCTATCAACCGAGCCGCATAATCACCGGGCGGGTTACGAAATACACTCCCCGCGCATGCTTCTTGCAGGGGCTGTGTCCGTAAGCGATGGGCTTTCCAAGCATTCATCTCTTTACGCAATACACTTTCTTCACCAGGCGTCAGGGCAAACGCTGCCTCAACGACGACACCGCGTTCCCGTTGTAAACGCGTTGTACGGTATGTCATTTCTAAATCTTCTCGGCTGACCGTCTCGATCCGCCCATCTTCCCAAACAACCCGTGCATAACTTAAAACACGACTTGTATCCGAGCCATGTGCCCCGGCATTCATCACCACCGCACCACCGACGGTACCGGGAATCCCGCCAGCATAAGTCAACCCGGCTAGCGATCGCCGTACGGCATCATAGGCCAGACGAATCAGTGAATAAGAACCCCCAGCGATGAGCACGGTCCCCTCCTGTCGTAAGGTCGCAAAAGATTCGCTCAGATGAATGACTACCCCCCGATAGCCTCCGTCCAAGACGAGCATATTGGAGCCCTTACCGATCACCATCCAAGGCACATGCGCTTCCTTTAAATGTTGAAGGGCCAAAGACAGTGCTGCTATGCTTGACGGTTCAAACAATATGTCTGCTGGACCACCAATTTTCCACGTCGTATAACGAGAAAGCGACACACGTTCACGTACGGTACCGTAGCGCGACAGATGACTCACAAGCGATGGCATCTTGATCCCTCCCATCCCCACGCCGGACACTGCATTGTATGACATAAGCCCAAAAAGCGTGACAGATGCCTAATATCCATGACGTTTGATCCCATCCATGATACACTATAGACGTTCTCGGTAGCGACTGATATTTAAAAGCACGCCCAAGCCATACAAAATAATGACCAGAGACGAACCGCCAGCGCTCATCAGCGGAAGCGTAATGCCAGTAACAGGCAAAAGTCCAATGACAACCCCGATGTTAATCAACACCTGAATCAAAATCACAGAAGTCATTCCGACAGCAGTAAAACGGGCGAAATGATCGGGCGCGTAGAGAGCAATCATAAACCCGCGCCAGATGATCACGCCAAATAAAAAAAGCACGATCGTTGCGCCCACCAAGCCGAGCTCCTCAGCTGTGATCGCAAAAATAAAATCATTATACGGCTCAGGTAAATACTGGTACTTTTGGCGGCTCATGCCTAAGCCTAACCCAAAAAGACCGCCTGGTCCAATCGCATACAGCGATTGAATCGTTTGATAGCCTGCCCCTAAAGGATCTTGCCAAGGATCGAGATACGCCAGAATACGCTGAAGTCGATAAGGTGCCGCGGCAATCAACCCGGCAAAAGCGATCACACCGAGCCCACCCAACAAAAAGAGATGCCTAAAGCGAGCCCCAGCGACAAATGTCATCAAAACCGCTGACCCTAACAAAACCGTTCCCGTCCCTAGGTCCGGCTGCAACATAATCAAGGCAAAAAAGAACACGCTGATGAGTAAAGGTGGAAAAAGTCCTTTCCAAAAAGATTCCAATCGCTCATGATGACGTTCCAAATACACTGCAAGCATCATAATCAAAGCTAATTTGGCAAACTCCGCCGGTTGAATCGAAAAAGCACCGATGCCAATCCAACTGCGTGCCCCTCCGCGTATGACCCCGATACCCGGAATGAGCACAAGGATAAGACTTAAAAGTGAAATGACGGCGATGGCTCGTACATGATCACGGTAATGCCAATAATCAATCGAGCTGGCAAACATCATTGCCAAAAGACCCAAAGCCGCAAAAATCGCCTGGCGCTTCACATAATAAAAAGCATCACCAAAATCATGTTCAGCGATCACAGCGCTTGCGCTCATCACCATCATAAGACCGATCACCAGCAATAAGATAACAGCCGAGAGCAGTAAAACATCATAAGGTTGCTTGTGTAGATCCACGCTTTTTCGATGGTGCAACCACCCTTCTGATCCGCCACGCATCGCAATCATCTGATCCCTCCTGACTTATGACCATGGTTTTCACAACTGAACCACGCACAACTCGTCCTTAAAGTGTATGCACGAAGCGCGTGAAGATGTCTCCTCGGACTTCATAAGAAGGAAACATATCCCATGAGGCACAGGCCGGAGAATACAATACGACGACGCGTTCCCCGCGAGATTGACGTATTTTTTGTGCTGCTCGATCGGCTAACGTGATGGCCATCTCCAATCCCTCAGCCATATCAACGGGAAGATTCTGATGGGCTTTCACCCAGTCCCTGAAGCGTTCTTTGGTTTGACCATAAAAGACAGCGTGGACGACAGGGCTCGACAAATACGGTAGGAGCGGATCAAAAGACTCGCCACGTTCTAGACCCCCAGCAATCCAGACGACCGGTTGTGAAAAACTGGCCAGAGCCGAAGCCGTCGCCTCAGGATTCGTCGCTTTAGCATCGTTGTAATACGCGATCCCATTTTTTTCTAAGACCTTCTCCAACCGATAAGGCACACCTGAAAACGTACGAACCGCTTGGCGAATACCATTTAAAAGTGTTGCCCGCAAGGAAGGATCGCCCTTATCCAACGCTAAGACGCCGGCCGCTGCCGCCAAAGCATTATACACATTGTGTGTTCCGGGCAACGAAAGTTCGTGCAATGGAAAGAGCGGATACGTACCATCGGCGGAAGCGTAGACCGCCCAGTACGCCCCTTCCAAAAACGTTGTAAAGAGCCAACTTTCCCTTTCTTCGCCACCTGAACCAGATATTTTACGCCATGCTGGTTCCTCTATGGAAAACCAAATCAGGCGCGTGCGCAGCGTTCGAGCAAATTGTCTGAAAAAGGGTTGATCGGCATTAAACACAGCGGTGTCATCTTCCCGCATATGTTGAAACAGCCGTGCTTTGGCATCCGTATAATCTTCCATCGTCTCATGATAATCCAAATGATGCGGATAAAGATTAAGCCACACACCGACATCCGGACGAAAAGATTCTGTCCCCTTTAATTGAAAACTTGATAGTTCGAGCACAGAGACTAGATCTTGATGTGTTTTTTCCACAACATCAGCGAGTGGGGTACCGATATTGCCGGCAAGTAAAGAAGAAATGCCAGCCAGTTCAAGCATCGCATGGAGGAGATAACTCGTCGTCGTCTTCCCATTTGATCCGGTTACAGCGATCACCGTGCCTTCCCACAACCGATAGGCGACCTCCACTTCTGTCCAGACCGGAATATGGTGCGACCGTGCCCTTTGAACATAAGGATGACGGTAGGGGATGCCAGGATTTTTAATCATCAGTTCAATGCCTAAAGCGATCAATTCATCGGGATCATTTTGACCCAACCGCACATCGATCCCCAAATCACGCATTGCCTTTGACCACGCATCATCTGCCGCTTTCTCATCGCTGATGGTCACATGCGCACCCAATCGCACCAGTAAACGTGCAACTGCAGTCCCACTCTTACCCGCTCCTAAAACAAATATGCGCCGGTTTTGAAACGCTTCTCGACCACGCTGCCAAAAGGCCATGACGCATCCCCCACCAATATTCATTTCAAAAATAGCAACCAACCACTGATGGCAAAAAATAAGGCGACCAGCCAAAACGTGATAACAACCCGCCATTCACTCCAGCCAATCATCTCAAAATGATGATGCAAAGGACTCATACGGAAAATACGTCGCCCTCTCAACTTAAACGAAGCCACTTGCAAAATAACCGATAACGTCTCGATCACAAATAAACCGGCAATCCATATGAGCAAAAGTTCCGTTTGCGTAAGCATCGCCAAAGCTGCCAATGCTCCCCCCAATGCTAAAGACCCCGTATCACCCATAAAAACACGCGCCGGATAATGATTAAAAAATAAAAAACCTAACAAAGAACCGACAAGTGCTGCCGCAAAAATGGCTAGGTCGTAACGGGAAAGGGTGTAAGCGATCATGACATACGTTAAAAATACAATCGCCCCAGAACCAGCTAACAGTCCGTCTAAACCGTCTGTTATATTGACAGCGTTGGTTGTCGCCACAAACACGAGCCAAACGATGAGCGCATACCACGGACCAAGATCGATGTTTCCCCACCCAGGGATCGAAAAAACGGTTCGATAACCATTTTGGACAAGTAAAAAATAAAACATAAGGGCAATGGCCGTCTGACCCAACATTTTTTGCATTGTTGTCAAGCCGAGGTTGCGTTTAAAAATGACTTTGATCCCATCGTCAAGACCACCAAGCACTGCATAGCCCAGCAGGGCAAACGTCACCAACAACAGATCGCTTCCATGGCTGGCAAAAACCCAAGCCGTAAGAAGCGCAGCCGGTAGAAAAAGAAGACCGCCCATCGTCGGTGTCCCCGTTTTTTTGATATGCCATGCTGGGCCTTCCTCGCGAATGGTTTGTCCAAACTTAAGCCATCGCAGAAAAGGAATACCGATAGGACCCATCAGCATCGTCAAAAGCAAAGCCGATAGAGTGCTTGCAATGAGCACACGTACGATCATGTTCAACCTCCTAATAACTGAGCGACAAAACGATCAAACCGTGCAGCCCGCGAAGCTTTAAATAGAAGCGCCACCTGTGGGCGATCCATACGTGTGATGTGTGCGACAAGCGCTTCTTCACGGTCACAATGATAAAGCGTTTTCGGACGGGCAAATGTTTGTAAAAGCGTCTTAAATGCCGCCACGCGTTCTCCATAGAGAAAAACGTGCAACGCTTCCCACCCCGGCAACCGTGCCAACGATGCATACAACGCCTGCTCATGCTCCCCCAGTTCTCCAAAATCACCCAGCACCAGCACTTTTTCATACCCTTCAAGTCTTAAAAGCGCTTGAAGCGCTGCGCGCAAAGAAGAAGGATTGGCGTTATACGTATCGTCGATCACAAGGGAACCTTTTCGCGAGGTCTGTACCTGCATACGCCCCTTCGGCGGTAAAACGCGCTTAAGCCCTTGAGCGATCTCCTCACCTGTAAGCCCATAAAAACGTCCAATGGCATACGCATAAAGAGCATTATGACCATAAAACGTTCCAAAAAGCTTAAGCGTAAACATATCGACCGGGGCTTTTGGGTAACGAAAGCCCGCCTCCCATGTTGTGCCTAAAAGTCCCTCATCAGCGATGAGCCGTCCCCACACATCCGGACCATCGTTAGGTTCGAATGACAGCCCGCGACGAGGTGTGTCCCCTCTGTCCCCTATGATCCCCACACTTAAGACCTCGCCGGCAAACACCCGTATGTAGGTGCTTTTCCTCAGAAGGTGTTCACCATAGGCTTCACCATACGGAATATAGAGCGTTCCCCCTTGCCTCATACCGACCACGATTTCCGACTTGGCACGAGCGATGGCCTCACGCGAACCTAGATAACCGATATGCGCCTCGCCGATATTGGTAATCACAGCCAAATCGGGTCGAGCAAGCTTTGACAGTACGCTGATCTCGCCTTCGTGATTCATGCCCATCTCTAAAACCAGCACTTCTGTATCATCTGGCATATTGAGTATCGACAACGGAAGACCGATCTCATTATTATAATTACCGATACTTTGATGCGTTCGGAATCGTTGAGCGAGAACGGCGGCGATCAACGTCCGAGTGGTTGTCTTTCCATTCGAACCTGTTACAGCCACGACTTGCACGCCTTTTAGATTTCTCACCATCATGGCCAAGGACTGCAGGGCACGAAGCGTGTGACTCACAACCACGACTGGTTGATCCGCCGGCGGTGCTCCGTGATCATCCTGCCACAACGATGCATACGCTCCTTTGTGGAGCGCTTCTAAAACAAAATCATGACCATCATGCCGGGTACCGACAAGTGGCACAAACAGATCTCCCGGACGGACCGTTCGTGAATCGATGCTCACCCCTGAAAACGGCCGTCTCGCCAGTGCTTCCCACATCTCCTCCGTACCCGTATACACACCATCACAAAAACGCACGACATCCTTTAATGTGAGCTGCACGGGAAGCCCACCTCACTTAAAATGGTTTGTGCTACCTGCGCATCATCGAACGGATAAAAAACACCGTCGATCTCTTGCGTTGTCTCATGACCCTTCCCCAAGATCGCCACGGTATCACCCGCGCGTGCTTTTAAAATCGCTGTCCGTATCGCTTCTTCACGATTGGCAATGGTCAAAACATCCGTGAGACGTGTTCGGGGAATGCCTTTGACGATATCACCAATAATGTGATCAGGATCTTCACTGCGCGGATTATCCGAAGTGATGATCATCAAATCGCTTTGTTCAGCTGCCTTTTGACCCATGAGCGGTCGTTTCCCCGCATCCCGATCGCCACCAGCGCCAAAAACAGAGATCAGTCTGCCCGGTGTAAGCCCTTTTAAAGTCTCTAACACACGACCGATTCCATCGGGTGTATGTGCATAATCAATCAATACTGCAAAAGGCGCGTCACATGGGATACGTTCTAAACGACCGCGCACCGGTTTTAACATCGATACACTCGAAAGCAGTTGAGGAAGTGCTATCCCAAACTGCGATGCAGCACAAAGTGCAGCGAGTGCATTTTCCACGTTATGAGCACCGATGAGCGGTATAAAAACGCGTTCCCCTTCAGTCTTCCCCCATACTTCGAGTAAAAAAGATGTCCCTTCCTGTGAAAACCTAAGATCGTAAGCGATCCATTCTGCCTCCCAGTTAGGGTTGGATGCTCTAGCGTCAGGGAAGACAGCATAGCGCAAAAAGGGCTGTGCACTCATCTGCACCATGTGCATCCACGAAGGATCGCCAGCATTGACAATCGCAGCTTTGGGTTTAAGAAAATCGTTACCGAGAAGCGCAAAAAGACGAGCTTTCGCCGCACGATACGCCTCCATCGTGCCATGGTAGTCAAGATGATCTTGGGTGAGATTGGTAAAGATCGCTTGTTTAAGCGGGAGTCCGCTGATTCTTCCTTGATCAAGGGCGTGCGATGACGCTTCCATGACCACCGTTTGAACACCTTCCGCTTTCATCGCGGCAAGGGTCTGGTAAAGAAAAACAGGATCCGGCGTGGTATGAACAGCCGGGTATGCTTTTCCAGCATAGGCGATGGCAACCGTACCCATCAGGCCAGCGCGTACGCCATGGATTGTTAACAGTTGATAAAGTAAGGTTGCGGTCGTCGTTTTTCCATTGGTTCCAGTGACAGCAACAATTTCCAAATCGCGCGTGGGATAATCGTAAAACGCATCGAGCAACCAGTTTAAAGCATGACGTGTCGATGGTACGGCGATCAATGTCACTTTCTTCAAAGAAGCATCCAAACGCTTGAACACGTCGTGAAGATAGGACACATCGCTGCCAACCACGGCCGATGCGCCGCGGGCGATCGCTTGTTCAATATAGCGATGACCATCTTGCGCGGTGCCAACAAGGGCGACAAAGAGGTCCCCTCTCTCTACCGTACGCGAATCATGCACAATCGAACGAACGGGTTGCTCCATAGAACCGTCTATCAAACGATACGGTAACCCTTGAAATATCTCCAAAAGCGTCTTCATCAAAGACCGCCTGCCTTCCTTCAGCGTCCATTCGCATTGTATCACAAACGATCACGAAGAGCATTATGGACGTTTCTCATGGACCGAGATAAATTCTGACCGCCTGACCGGTCTCTATTTTACTGCCTGGTTCCGGTGATTGATCGATGACGGTGCGTCCTTCGCCGACAACATCGAGCGGCAGCGAAAAATACATGCGGCGGATGTCATCGATTGATTGACCGACGAGATTGGGCACAACTTCAGGTGGACGTTCCGGATAAATATATTTGGTCTTCGGAAGTCCATCCTGTCGCGGAGAAACATTTAGATAGTGCATGGTCTCTTCGATGATGCGCCCGACGATCGGTGCTGCTACGACCCCTCCGAACTGAATGCCTTGCGGGTGGTCAACAGCAAGATAGACGACGACCTGAGGATCATCGGCCGGCGCAAAACCGATAAAAGAGACAATATATTCATTGCTGAGATATCGCCCATCCGGACCGACCTTTTGCGCTGTCCCCGTCTTTCCGCCGACGCGATAACCATCGACATAGGCCCGATAACCGGTGCCATTGGCGACGACCGCTTCTAAAGCTTCCCGCACTTGTTTCGATACTTTTTCCTCAAGCACTTGCCGTTTGGGTTCTACGGCATATGTCTTTTGAATCTCCCCACTTTTAGAATCCACGATCATTTTTCCAAGGTGCGGCGTATAATACCAGCCGCCGTTAATCGCTGCAGATACGGCTGCGACTTGTTGTATGGGTGTCACCGATACACCTTGCCCAAAAGCCGTCGTCGCCAACTCGACTGGTCCCATACGCGACGCCTGAAAAAGAAGACCCGTTGCCTCACCTTTGAGATCGATACCCGTCTTTTGACCAAATCCAAATGCTCGAATCGAATCCATCAACGCCTCTTTCCCAATGCGTTGTCCTAGCTCGACAAAACCAGGGTTGCAGGAATTTTCTACAACCTGTAAAAAGGTTTGGTCGCCATGACCTCCCGGTTTCCAACACCGTATTTTGGCTCCGGCCACCATGATATGACCGGGGTCAAAAAAATGCTCGCGGTAAAGATCGACTTTGTTTTCTTTAAGGGCTGTCGCCAACGTGATAATCTTAAACGTTGAACCCGGTTCGTACATTCGCCAAATAGGCTGATTGCGATTGTACACCTCTTGTGGATAATCCTGATAATGCGCTGGATCAAACGTAGGATAAGAGGCCATGGCTAGCATTTCCCCATTGCGCGGATCCATCACCACGCCGATGATATTTTTGGGTTGGTACGTGCTCCAAGCATCTTCCATCTCCCGCTCTAAAATCATCTGGATGTTGACATCAAGTGTCGTGACCAAATCGTTCCCATCGATCGGCGGGATAAAACGTGACGGTTGGTCAGGCATTTTTCTTCCACGCGCATCGGCATAAAAAGAGACAGCGCCGCGCCGACCTTTGAGCACTTCATCGTAGGAAAGTTCCAGACCAGTCAAACCTTGGTTATCAATACCGGTAAAACCCAATACATGCGCCGCAAGTGTGCCGTATGGATAAAATCGGCGATAATCTTCAGCAATGTAAATGCCCGGTAGAGCAAGCGCACGAACGGCTTCCGCCTTTTCTTCGTCCAATTTACGCCCTTCCGGTTGAATCCGTACGATAAGCTCACGCTTGGTCAAAAGCCGCTCCAACTTTCCCGGAGACATATTTAAAACTGGCGCAAGCAAAGACACTGTTTTTTTGACATCTTCAATCTGTACGGGTACCGCCAAAACAGAAGGTGTACTCACATTATCGACGAGAACAACACCATTTCTATCCAAAATGCGTCCTCGTTTTGCTTCAAAAGGGACATCGCGGCTCCACAAATCTTCAGCCTTCAGTAACAACCAGTCCCCTTGAAGGATCTGCACATACCACAGCCGAATCCACAAAATAACAAGACCCATCACTGAAAACAACAACACATAAACAATTCTTCTTTTAAAGAGGAGCGAAGAGACACGCACACCCTACCCTCCATTCTGCGGACAAGGTTTCTCTCTCAACTGTATGCAGTTGAGACGTGCCCTAGAACGCTCCTCCTCATAGATCGCGTATACGTCTGATATGTACACGATCTTTTTGCAATGCTTGGTAGGTTATGGGCTAGGCGATGATGGATCCGAAGACGATGGATCCACTTGAGCATCGCCTTGACCGGATCCTTTTAAGACCAGTGTGACCACCACGGGTCGATCGTTGGAAAGCGGTGTCCCTGCTTGCGGTTCTTGGCGGATCACAAATCCTTCTCCGTCTAACACGTATGGAAGGTCCAGTGCCTCTAAAAGCGTCACCGCTTCACGCAAAGATAGTCCGGAGAAATCAGGTAACGTCTTAACCTCACCACCCAACAAAACAACCGTTGCCCCACGGATTAAAGGTGTGTTGGGGGCCGGTATGGTCGCCTTCACCGTCTCTCCTTCTCCGGCCATCATAACCATCCATCCAGCCTTTTTGAGCTGTTGTAACGCTTCTGTTTTCTTGAGCCCGCGCACATCTGGAAGGGGGGTGAGGCGTTGTTGACCATCGTTGGTAGGTAGGATATCATTCTTCTGACCTGCGTCCTGATCTGAGACTTGAGCTGTTCCTTGGGCCTGAACATCAGATGGGTGATCCGCTTCATCTTTGGGAATTCCGAGATACGTTAAAACATCTTCCATGACTTTTTTAAAAATAGGTGCGACCACTTCTGCGCTCGATGTTGCCCGAACCGCTGGCTCATCCACAACGACAAGGATGAGCACTTTAGGATCTTCAAGCGGGGCAAAACCAATAAATGAAAAAACGTTATTGTCTTTTAAATACTGTCCATCAGGGCCCAGCTTTTGAGCCGTTCCTGTTTTTCCACCAATGGTATATCCAGGGATCGCATAAGCACGGCCCGTCCCATCAGGATCCCGCACCACCTCTCCCATGAGTGTGCGTACAAGCGCCGAAGACGTATCCTGGATGACGCGATGGGAGGGCGGAAGCGGGCGATCGATCCATGTTGCATGCTCCACATCATGGGCACGCGTAGCCTTCACAATACGCGGCGGGTGATACACACCACCGTTAATCGCAGCTGCGACGGCTGCAGTTAATTGTAACGGTGTAACCGTAATCCCTTGCCCGAATGTCATCGTCGCAATATCACGTGGGGGTGCATACGGCGAAGGAAGACGACCACTCGCCTCACCGGGGAGTTCTATACCCGTTTTTGCACCAAACCCAAAGTCTTGAATATACCGAAACAATCGCTCCGCACCCAGTCGTTCATACCCTAAAATCGTCATGGCCACATTGCTAGAACGAACAAAGCCTTTGGCAAATGTTATCTCACCCCAGCCTTTGTTCGTCGTGTAATCACGAATCGGCGGTCGAATTTTGGGTGAGTTGTAGATACCAGCTTGATACGTTTCTTCCGGATGAAACACCCCTTCCTCGATGGCCGCAGCCAAAGTCACCGTTTTAAACGTCGAACCCGGCTCATACGTATAGGCAATGGGCAAATTCATGTAACTTTCTACTTCCCAATAGCGATTCGGATCAAAGTTGGGCCGCGAAGCTAAGGCCAACACATCCATCGTTTTCGGGTCAGCGACGATGACCGTCTTGCGCTCTGCTGGCATCGTTACATCCGATTCATCCAATGCGCGTTCTACATATTGCTGAATATGCGCATCGATGGTCAGCATCAGATCACTGCCATCGATGGCCGGTGAAAAGCTGAGCGTTCCATCGGGTAACAGTTGATTGGTTCTATCTTTTAAATAATTGACTCGACCGTCCACACCTTTTAATTGGTCATCCCAGTACGCTTCCAGACCCATGCGTGGCACGCCATCTTTATCCACATACCCAAGCGTATGCGAAAGAAATGCCCCGTTGGGATAATACCGTTTTTGTTCCGGAAGAAGAACAATGCCCGGTAACTTAAGCGCTTCAATCTGTTCTTTGATATCTTCCGATATTTTCCAACCGCCAGGGCGCAGTTCGACTTGGTAGACATCATTGCGTAAGAGCGCTTTAAGAATGGAAGACTCCCGCATGCCCAAAAGCGGTGCAAGACGCGCCGCTGTTTGTTCAGGATCGATGACATGGTTGTCCGCAAATGGCGATACAATGGCAACCACATTGTAAGCAGGGCCATCGACAGCCAACGGTTCTAGATTTCGATCGTAGATCGTTCCCCGTTGGGCGTGTAAAAGACTATTTTTTTCCCATTGGGCAAGCGCTTTTTTTTGCAAATCATCCCGTGCAAAGGTTTGCAAATAATAAAGACGTCCCAGCAACAATAAGAACATGACCATAAATGTCGTCATGACGACAAAAAAAGCCCGGAGCGCGGCACGTTTAACCATGACCTCTTCTCCCTCCCATGGTCCACATACCTGTGGCTGTCGCTGTCTGATCAGCGTCTAACCTTTACGCTCAGCACCTCTACTTATGGACGGGAGGTCTGCGCTATCCGGACCGTTTTAACCTCTTTACCTTGAGGGGTAAGACCTGCTTCTGTGGCAATTCGTAAAATACGTTCCGGTTTCTTAAGCTCAGCCACTTCTAACCGTAGCGCTTCATTCATCGCCGCAACGTCATGAGCATGTTGTTCTAATTGCACCGTCTCATAATGAAGCGCCACATAACGTGCAAAAATCATTAAAACACCAATAAAAAGAACCGTTAAAACAAGGACATAGCCGAGATAACGTAATTTTTCCCCAGCGCTCAGAGCGGCAATTTTTTCTTTACTTTGACTGCGAGTCGAACTGAGATCTTCTTCAGTAACAGGCCATTGCGGAAGATGCAGTTCTCGTTCCCAGCGCTCTTCCAATGCTAAATTTCCTGTGACATAACGCGCCATATGACTCCCTCCCGAGATCATTTAAGAAAGCTTTTCGGCGATACGCAGCTTTGCAGAACGTGCACGTGGATTGTTCAGCATTTCCTGTTCCGTGGGTTGTAACGCTTTTTTATAAACGCGTTTTAACATTGGTTTTTTGGGACAGGGCAAATCTCCGCGTTGTTGGAGCTTCCAACATGGATCTTCGGCCTCACGCATCGTCTCCTTGACGATACGGTCTTCTAAAGAATGAAAACTGATCACCACCAGTCGTCCTCCGGGCCTTAGAAACTGTATGGCTGCTTGCAATGAGACTTTTAGACTCGCGAGTTCATCATTGACAGCAATACGTAAAGCTTGAAACGTCCGGCGCGCTGGATGCGCGCCTGTGCGACGAAACTTTGCCGGTATCGCCGCTTTAACAAGGTCAGCCAGTGCACCCGTCGTAGCGATGGGTTCTTTTTCCCTTGCACGTACAATGGCCCGCGCAATGCGCTCAGCAAAACGCTCTTCCCCATAGCGAAAAATCGTCTTCTTTAATGTTTCTTCGTCCCACGTATTGACAATGGTATAGGCTGTGAGGTCTGAACGTTGATCCATGCGCATATCGAGCGGTGCATCGTACCTATAGCTAAAACCACGTTCACCTTCATCAAACTGCGGTGAAGAAACGCCCAGATCATAAACCACACCATCCACATACGCCACATCAAGGTTCCGTAAAACGTCTTCTAGATAACGAAAATTGGCTCGCACGAGCATGACATGCTTTAAACCCTCGCGCTCAATCCGGGAGATACCGTGAGCAATTGCCGCTTCGTCTTGATCGAGCGCAATCAACCGCCCACCGTCTAACCGCTTGGCAATCGCAAAGCTATGTCCACCTCGACCAAACGTACAATCAACATACAAACCGTCCGGCCGAATCGAAAGACCATCAAGCACTTCATTTAACATAACAGGTATATGCTGCAAAGGCTCTTTCTCCATCTCCAAAGATCACCCATACGATCCGTCATAGGTTAGCATCAAAATCAAATAGCTTCTCAGCAATGTCTGAAAGCGTCTCATCTTTTTCTTGCATATACGTCTTCCAACGTTCTGTCTCCCACACTTCAACGCGGTTCATCACACCGATGACCACACACGAACGCTCAATCCCAGCAAACGTTCGTAAATTAGGAGGAATCAGCACCCGACCTTGACGGTCCACTTCCATCTCCTGTGCTCCGGAGAAAAAAAATCGCGTAAAGGCGCGGGCATCAGCACGCGTAAAAGGTAAGGCCTTTAACTTTTCAGCCAACTGCGTCCATTCCTCAAGTGGATAAAGCACAAGTGACTGCTCCAAACCGCGCGTCATCACAAAGCGGTCTCCAAGTGGGGCGCGAAATTTCGCGGGTATGGTCAGGCGACCTTTCTCATCGAGCGTGTGTTCGTACTCACCGAGAAACACACCTTTCCCCTCCTCCCCACTTTACCCCACTTTTACCCACATTTAACCCTTTTCGACAAACAAAAAAAAACTCCTGCTAGAACAGGAGTTCGTTAATGCAACTTTTGCTTATTTTCCAATGATCGAGCGGTTAAACGTGCCAACTTTTGAGATATTGCGTCTGCTTGGCATTCATGGAATCAATCGTCAAACCAAACGCCTTCAATTTTAAAGACGCAACTTCTATATCGATCGTCTTTGGCACATCGTGCACACCCGGCGCCAGTTTTTCGCCGCGGCGGGCACGCTGGACGAGATCCAAAAGGGCAAGCGCTTGGAGCGCAAAAGTCATATCCATCACTTCAGCCGGATGACCATCAGCGGCCGCGAGATTGACCAGTCGACCAGCAGCTAAGACATAGACAGTCTTACCATTTTCAAGTTGAACGGCTTCGACGTTCGGACGAACTTCTTGCCAATCACGGGCCAGCCGTCTGAGGGCGACAAGATCGATTTCCACATCAAAATGGCCAGCATTGGCGAGCATCGCACCATCTTTTAAGCGCAAGAAATGCTCCTCCCCGATCACTCCAACATTACCGGAGACCGTGATGAAGATATCGCCCTCACTCGCCGCTTGAGCCATTGACATCACCCGATGTCCATCCATGTAAGCTTCCAACGCCTTGATCGGATCAACTTCCGTAACGATCACACGCGCCCCCAGACCCCGGGCACGCTCGGCGACACCTCGACCGCACCAGCCGTAACCTGCTACCACGACCGTCTTCCCAGCCATCGATACATTCGTCGTACGCATGATACCATCAAACACGGATTGCCCCGTACCATAGCGGTTATCAAAAAGATGCTTCATCTTGGCATCATTGACCGCGATCATCGGAAAAGGGAGCCGTCCTTCTGCTGTTAAAGCTTTAAGTCGCGTCACGCCCGTCGTCGTTTCTTCGGCGCCTCCAATTATCTCTCCCAACCAAGGTTCGTCGCGCTCGATCAAACGTGCGACAAAATCGCCCCCATCATCGATGAGAAGCGTCGGCCGATGATCGATCAAACGATCGAGAAATGTTGTATACGTGCTTGCGTCGATCCCATAACGCGCATAGACCCTCACCCCATTTTGCGCGAGCGCTGCTGCTACATCATCTTGCGTCGATAACGGGTTGCTGCCAGTGATCGCCACAGACGCTCCCCCATGCCGTAACACTTGAGCGAGATACGCTGTTTTCGCTTCGAGGTGCAGCACGATGGTGATTCGCTCGCCTTGAAAGGGCTGATCTTTTAAAAACCGTTCCTCGATTTGTCGTAAAACAGGCATATGCCGTTTGGCCCAAGCAATTTTCTTCTGGCCCGCTGGCGCTAGATCTGGCGCCTTAAGATCGCTCAATGCACGAAGGTCATCGACTTCATACACGATGATACCATCCTTTCTCTAACGTTACCGCTTCATAGGTTAAAAACATCAGACAAGCGGGAACCTCTGCACAATACCATACCACATCAGTACGATATAGTCGATGACCAAAAACACTAAAAGAAGCAGAAAAAAGAGCTGAAACAGTTTCTCTCTTAAAAGCTTGCCTCTTTTTTGAAACTGCAAATAACCGACGATCCCAGTCAACAGTAAGACCAAAAACACACTCCCCCAAAGAATCATTGCAGGCGTTTGCGTGATGTGATGGAGATGCACATCCCCTAACAAAAAAAAGAGCGTCGTCCAGGCCACACTCCAGTAGATCACTTGCTTGTGCGGACGTTTCAACCATCTCAAACCGACATAGATGAGTGGTGCGACAAGAAAAGGAAACGCAATCAAAACAGTGATCAACCATTGAATGGGCTTTAATATCATCCTCTCACGGTCCACCCCTTTACCGCACACCATCAACTGAGTCGTTCGCCTGGTGCGTCATCTTGTGGACCTATTCGACAAACGTTTGTATATTCCTGCAAAAGCCGTGATTTTTATTACACAGGATAGACAGGATGTTTACGTTTTGCAAACACTTTTTGCTTTGTTCGATAAGCATCGAGCCGTTCAATCAGCGCTTTCCTAAGATGACGTCCAGGAACAATATCATCAACGATCAGACGGGAGGCCACCTTATACAGATCAATATCTTCACGATATGAGCGACGTTTTTCTTCGATAAATGCTCGTCTTAATGTCTCATCTTCGATGGAAGCAATTTTATTTTGATAAACAGCATTGACCGCTGCTTCCGCCCCCATCACCGCAATTTGTGCCCCGGGTAAAGCAAGCACCGCATCGGGCTCAAAACCAGGTCCAGCCATGGCATATAACCCCGCTCCGTAAGCTTTACGCACAATCACCGATATTTTAGGTACCGTAACCTCACTCATCGCCGCAATCATCTTTGCGCCATGGCGAATGATCCCTTGGCGCTCAACTTTCGAACCGATCATAAATCCAGGGACATCTGCTAAAAATATCAGCGGAATACCAAACGCATCGGCCAGCGTGATAAAGCGTGCCGCTTTATCGGCTGAATCGACAAAAAGAACCCC
>JAVERJ010000299.1:0-2595 GCA_034007185.1 Candidatus Carbonibacillus sp.
AAAATCCCATACCCCCATATCCACAGCGGCTGAAGCGGAGCAATCTCGCGGGAGGGCTCCCAAAAACCGATAACCTTTTGCCCCGATAGCAAAACCGGCAATACCATATAAAACATCACAAAAACAACCGTTAAAACGATGCGCCGTCTCAAGGCTTTGTAGCCGAACATGTCACCGACACCTCCCGTGAGAAACGGCCCAATAAACCGATTTTTCAGATATTATCTCTTATGATCGATGTCCCCCATCTTTATCCGTTCAGGGACATCGTCATCACATGAATCATCAAAGATGCTTTTGAATGAGCCGCACGAAATTGTCTTTGGGTTGGAAACCAACGATTCGATCCACGACTTCACCATTTTTAAACATAAGAAGCGTGGGGATCCCCATAATGCCAAAGCGCGCTGGCGCTTCCGGATGTTCATCGACATTGAGTTTTACGATTTGAATTTTCCCGGCAAACTCCTCATCCAGCTGTTCCAAAACTGGCGCAATCATGCGGCACGGCGCGCACCATTCCGCCCAAAAATCGACGATAATGAGCCCCTCACCTTGCTCCACATCTTTCGCAAAATCTGCATCTGTTGTATGCGTTATTGCCATCGTTCCTGCCTCCCTAAATCCATCATGATCGATACGACACACCCTTATAGGCGCATCTATTGATTTGAGCGATGGTCGTTGTGTTCTCTACCTACCTACCATATGCACCTTGAACTTATTTTAGTTTAGCAAGAGGTCAACAAAAAAGCAAACATCCGTCCCAGCATCCTGAAAATGATTCTTGACTTCATCACAAACACCTGCTATGATTTCAATAGATAATCATTCTCAATTATTTTACTGATCGATTCCATTTCCAAAGGAGGACGTCTCTCGTGAAGAGTGATCACCTTTCATTGTCTCGTTCAACCTATCGTACAAAGCGCCCCACCTCTGCTACCCCTATCATGCCGCTTTTCTTCTTCACCGCTTTTCTTATTATTTTTCTCATCATGACGCTGAGCGCCTGTAGCAATCAAGCTCAACCTTCATCAGAGTCCACCCCAAATACAACGGTTCATGACGTGCGCACCCCGATTCATATAACAACGACAACGTCCATGATCACCGATCTCGTTGAACAGATTGGAAAAGAACATGTTGAAGTCATCGGCCTTATGGGTCCGGGAGTTGATCCACATCTCTACAAAGCATCACAAAGCGATTTAAATAAGTTGAAAAACGCGGACTTGATTTTTTATAACGGTTTATCTCTAGAAGGCAAAATGAGCGATATTTTTGTAAAAATGGCTCGGGAAAAACCGACCATTGCCGTCAGTGAATATATTCCCGATGATGAGCTTAGAGAACCTGAAGAGTTTGAAGGTCATTATGACCCGCACATTTGGTTTGACGTCAGTCTCTGGATCAAAGCCGCTGAACGCGTTCGTGATGCCCTCATCGAATATGATCCAGCACACAAAGACGATTACGTTAAAAATGCAACAGCGTATATCGATGCGCTCACAGCCCTGGATAACGAAGTGCGTGAAAAAGTGCAATCGATACCGGAAACAAGCCGTGTCCTTATTACCTCACACGATGCTTTTGGATATTTTGGCAAACGTTATGGCATCGAAGTACGCGGATTGCAAGGCATCAGTACAGATGCAGAAATCGGTGTTAAGGATGTACAAGATCTGGTGAATTTCATTTTAGACCGACATGTCAAAGCCATTTTTTTAGAAAATATCGTTCCCGAACGTTCCATCCAGTCCGTCATCGAAGGCGTACGCGGGCGTGGGGGGCAATTAGAGATCGGGGGAGAACTTTTATCCGATGCGCTCAATGCGCCCGGTCAACCCGGTGATACGTATATCGGTATGATCCGCTATAATGTCGATACCATCGTCCGTGCGTTAAAATAAATGTTTGATATAATAATAACATGAACTCATTTTGACACTCGTACAGAAAGGTCACAGTTGATGCAAACTGTTATAGACGTTAAAGATCTTTATGTTGCCTATCGCAAAAAAATCGTTCTGTCCGCGATCCATGTGTCGATCCTCGGACCTTCCTTGACAGCCATTATCGGCCCCAATGGTGCCGGGAAATCAACTTTTCTTCATGCGCTTTTAAATCTCGTTCCCCCGCTCCAAGGTGAGATCCGGATCTTTGGGGAACCTTATGCAAAGGTACGAGATAAGATCGGTTTTGTGCCGCAGAAGGAGACGGTTGACTGGGACTTCCCAACGACGGTTTGGGACGTCGTATCGATGGGGCGTTATGGAAAACGCGGTTGGTTGAAACCCCTTACGGCGATCGATCGCCAAAAAGTCACAGAAAGTCTTGAGCGCGTCGGCATGGAACATTTTGCGCATCGCCAGATCGGTGAACTGTCTGGCGGACAAAAACAACGTGTCTTTTTAGCGCGTGCCCTTGCGCAAGAAGCTGAGTTATATATGCTTGATGAGCCATTTGCAGGTGTGGATGCAGCCACAGAGCAAGCCATCTTTCAGGTTCTCACCCAATTAAAAGAAGATGGCAGAACCATTGTTGTCGTTCATCACGACTTAGCATCCGTTAAACGCTATTTTGATCATGTTA
>JAVERJ010000300.1:0-2594 GCA_034007185.1 Candidatus Carbonibacillus sp.
TGGTACCTTTCAAGCAACTTATGGGAAGGAATGGAAAATTTCCAATATGCTATTTTCCCCTTTGCCTGCTATATTGGGAGTTTACCTCCTGTAGCCGATTTTGTAGGTGTACCCGACAGAGTACCAATAGGCAGTACAGTACAATTTACAGACAATACTGGGGGTACAGCTCCATCATCTTGGTTGTGGAACTTCGAAGGAGGAGATCCTATTTCAAGTACTGCCCCAAACCCTCTTGTTACATACAATACATTAGGCTTTTATGATGTAAGCCTTGAGGTAAGTAATACAAACGGAACTAGTGATGTAACAAAAGTTGATTACATAGAAGTTTACGACCCCAATAGCATAAATGCGTTCTCTCTCGATTTTGAAGCATGTACAAATTTTCAGGTAGATAATTTTGACCCATGGACTACATATGATGGTGATGGCTCAGGTACATACGGGTCTTCAAATTTTGAGTTTGAAAATGCAAATTATACAGGTTCTTTTATCGCTTTCAATTCAATGGCAACTACACCTGAAGCTACTGGATGGGAAGCACATGGTGGTAACTTGTGTGGAGTGTGCTTTGCAGCAACAACTCCACCAAATGATGATTGGTTAATTTCAACCCAAATTTCATTAGGAGTAAATTCATCATTTACATTTTGGGCTAAATCAATTACAGATCAATATGGGCTAGAAAGGTTTAAAGTTTTAGTTTCAACAACAAACAATCAACCTGCAAGCTTTACAACCATCTCGGCGGGTACTTATGTTGAAGCCCCACTAAACTGGACTGAATATACTTACGATTTATCTTCATATAATAATCAAACAGTTTACATTGCAATACAATGCGTATCTAATAATGCGTTTGCATTTATGATAGATGATATCGAGATTTATAGTGAATATCAACCTCCTGTGTGCGACTTCGAAGCTGACCAGACCTCAGTAGTAGTAGGAAATACTGTTAATTTTTCTGATTTATCTTCAAATATGCCTACGAGTTGGTCTTGGTCTTTTACGGGGGGTACACCAAATACTAGCACAGATCAAAGCCCTACTGTAACATATAACGATTTGGGAACATATGATGTAAGCTTAACTGTTACAAACTCCGAAGGCACAGATTCTGAAACTAAAACTGGATATATTACGGTAACCGAAGCTCCGGATGTTTTAGTTTTATGGGATTTTCCCAACAACCCAGATGACAATATTGCTGATGACGGAATTCCTGTAAATATTAATAAAACAATAACTCCTTTTGGCGGAGTTAGTGATGTCAGGTATTCAAACGCAGGTGTTACTACAAGAAGCATAGATGGCGAAACATGGGCAAATGGAGCAGGCAGCAAAGGTTGGTTAATTGAATTTTCAACGATTGATTACGGAACCCTTAAACTTTCATTTGCTCAGATGTCAAATGATACAAGATCTCCTCGTGATTTTAAAATTCAATATAGTACAGATGGAACTACATGGACAGACTTAGGTATTAATTATGCACTTACTGAAGACGTATGGTATGTTGCAAATGATGTAGTGTTGCCGGTAGAATGTGAAAACAAAGCTAATGTATATATTAGATGGTTAATGACAAGCAACACAGGTTGTGGAGGAGCAAATGTGAGCAGTAATTTTACTACGAGAAGAAATGCTTTGGATGATGTTTGGGTTACGGGTTTGCCACTTAACGTTCCACCTGAAGCTGATTTTACTGCAAGTAATACTGAAATTTGTGCAGGAGAATCAATAACATTTACCGATGCCTCCTTAAATAATCCAATTTCATGGAATTGGTCATTCGAAGGTGGTAATCCTGCTATTAGCAACGATCAAAATCCCGTAATTACATATTCTAACCCTGGAACATATCAAGTTGAACTTACTGCCACAAACGCTTCGGGCACCGATACTGAAACTAAGTTAGCATATATTACTGTTAATGATAATCCTACCATATCAGTGAATAACTCAGGACCATATTGCGTTGGTAATGATATTGAATTATTTGCTAACGGTTTTGGAGGAGACGAATATATATGGACTGGACCTTCATCATTCAATTCAAACTTAGAAGATCCAACTAGGACTAATGCACAATTGACACATGCGGGGACATATACAGTTGTATTATCAAATTCTACTACAGGCTGTTCTGCTTCTGCTAATACTGATGTTGTTGTTAATCCAAATCCAACAATATCTGCCTCAAATACAGGTGCTTATTGTGTTGGCGAAACCATTGAATTAAATGCTACAGGTTCAGGTGGGGATTCTTATTTATGGACAGGCCCTGATGGTTTTAGTATTAATACTGAAGACCCTACCATTTTAAATGCACAAACAATAAATGCTGGAACATATACAGTTGAACTTACAAATACTTCAACAAATTGTTATGCTTCTGCAAATACTGTTGTTTCAGTTAATGCCAATCCGAGTTTAAATGCATCCAATACAGGACCTTATTGCGTAGGACAAACTATTGAACTCACAGCAACAGGTTCAGGTGGTACATCTTATAATTGGAGCGGACCTGACGGCTTTACTAATACAAGCCAAAATCCAACAATTGGTAATGCTCAGATTGCTAATGC
>JAVERJ010000019.1:0-17676 GCA_034007185.1 Candidatus Carbonibacillus sp.
CATAATTTCACCCCATTTGATGGATTGCACATGGCTTTGATAGGCTGTGTACGAGACCATGCCTTGTTAAGGGTTATGAAGGGAAGACCGTTCGCATGGTCAAAAGTGTGATCACTTCACGCACATGTTTGTCCAGCACTTGCGCTGTGCGCATCCATAGTTCTTTGAGCGTGACATCTTGAATGTCTTGCGCGGTGCGCTTGGTCATTTCTAATTGATGGGTAAGATAACTCAAATATTCACGCAAAGAAAGTGTTTCCATCGGTGTCAGACGGCGAACGGTATGTTGTGCTGGCCAAAACATGGATTGGTACGGACCCATAGGCGATCCTCCTTTCTTTAAGTTCAGATTTAGCCTATGTTAAAGTACGGTAACAGTGATTTGTCCAGATGATGATTGGGTAAAGGCCTATGGATGACATCGTGAGAACGTCTTTGTCATTTGCGAAGTCTCAAACGGCGCGATATGATATAGCGGGACAAGCATTCCACTGGTTACCAGTATCGATGAAAGATTCATACCGTGGATCAATGGTCCACAGTTGTATAAGGAGGGACGATCATGGACGTCGATGTTAAAGTTCTCCAAGCGATGTTTGAGTGGAGACGGACAGAAGAAGGGGATGAGCTCATTGTAACCATTGTTTTTTCAGAAGAACAATCCAGTCTTTTAAAACCGATGTTTGATGGTGTTGTCCATGTTGATATGAACTTTTACCCACAAATGTTGGACGGTGTGCCGTACATCGTAGTACAATTGATCATGGGTAGTGGCACGGTTCATTTGTGGTTTGACCGTTCATATTGGGAAGCGCTGGGCGAGGAACCCGATGAGATCGTATTACAGTTTGGCGATGATCGCCTTCGTTATACGTTTTTTGGAAAGCGCTTAGGATCGATGATCGATGCATGGCTAGCGATGGCTGAACACGAGACCGAACAACGTGTACAAGATGGTGCGCTGGATCCAGTCTTTTTAAGGGCATTGCTTGAGACATTTTCCTAAGTTTTTAAAGGAAGGAGCGAATGAGGTGCAAGGGCAGGATATCTGGCCGGAAGATAGCGCATTAAGCGGCGATTTTTATCAATTTAACATGATGCAAGCGCATTATAAACGGGGGACGCATCAAAAAAAAGTCGCCTTTGATGTGTATTTTCGAAAGCTGCCGTGTGGCTCGGGATATGCGATTTTCACTGGGTTAGAAGCTGTTCTTGATTTTTTGGAACGCGTGCGTTTTACAGAGACATCGTTATCGTTTTTACGGTCACTTCAGCTGTATGAAGAAGATTTTTTATCGTATTTAGCCCAGCTTCGTTTTCAGGGTGATGTGTATGCCTTTCCGGAAGGCGAGGTTGTTTTTGCAGAAGAACCACTCTTAAGAATAGAGGCGACGATCAACGAGGCGCATTGGGTTGAAACCGCCATTCTTAGTATGATTAACCACCAGACATTAATCGCTACCAAAACGTCTCGTATCGTGCATGCTGCGCAAACAGATCCCGTGTTAGAATTTGGCCTCAGGCGTGCTCATGGCTTAGAAGCTGGGCTTTATGGAGCGCGTGCGGCGTATATTGCTGGTGCTCAGTCGACGTCCAATGTTCAAGCTGCGCGCCGTTTTGATATTCCTTTATCGGGCACGCATGGTCATGCTTTTGTGCAAAGTTTTGCTTCTGAAGTTGAGGCGTTTGAAGCGTTTGTGGATGCTTTTCCAGAATCAGCCATTTTACTCGTCGATACATATGATGTTTTAACATCTGGCTTACCGCATGCCATAGCAGTGTTTGCGCGTCTGATTCAACGCTTAGGACGAAAACCAAAGCGTTATGGCATTCGTCTTGATTCTGGTGATCTCGCGTATCTTTCCAAGGTCGCACGCTCTGAACTGGATGCGCATGGGATGCACGATGCGCTGATCGTTGCCTCCGGCGATTTAAATGAGGATCTGATCCGCGATTTAAAAATTCAAGGGGCTAAAATCGATGCGTGGGGTGTTGGAACAGAGCTCATTACTGCTCAAGGCTGCGGTGCACTTGGCGCTGTTTATAAAATGGTTGCCGAGTTAGAACAGGATGCGGGATGGGTACCACGACTTAAGGTTAGCGAGAACCCAGCGAAGATCACGACGCCGCATATTAAACAAGTGGTGCGTTTTTATGATCGACAAAAGGGGGAAGCACTGGCGGATGTGGTGATGCTTTTTGATGAATCAATACCGGAAGGACCGTATGAGATTTTCCATCCGATTTTTACATTAAAACGCAAAATCTTGAAAGATTATGTGACGCAACCGATGTTACAACCCGTGATGCGCGACGGGCAAAGGCTTATGGCCCCGCAATCCGTCCAAGATATTCGGCGACATTCAGAAAAATCGCTTTTAAAGTTTGCACCAGAAATCTTAAGGCTCACCAATCCGCATGAGTATGCCGTCGATTTGTCACAAAGACTATGGGATTTAAAGCAATCCATGGTGTTAAAATATAGAGAGCAGAGACTCTAAGTCTTAGTCGTCTGTCAATGAAGCGCGATCATGAAGTGCGATCATTGAGCGCGATCATGCGTCGTCTTCATGAGAATTGAAACGCATGTTTATAAACAGCTCGCGCTGAATTCGAAAAGCAGGTGATGGGGATGGATCGTCGATTGTTGATCATTGTACTCGTTTTGTTCACAACGTTTACAGGATTTGGTATGATCATTCCTGTGTTGCCAGATGCTATTTTAGCGGCTGGTGCAAAAGAATATCATTTGGGGCTCATGCTTTCTCTTTATTCACTCGTTTCTTTAATTGTTTCACCGTTATGGGGATCGCTGTCTGACCGCATCGGTCGAAAACCGGTGATTTTCTGGGGGATGCTCGGTTTTGCCATAAGCTTTTTGTTGCTTGCATTGTCTGGGAAAAGTTTGTTTTTAATGTATGCTTCCCGTTTTTTAGGCGGTCTTTTTTCTGGAGCGGCGATTGCGTCCAGCGTCGCTTATGTCGCCGATATTACGACCGAGGAGGAACGAACCAAAGGCATGGCCTTTGTGGGCATGGCGATCGGACTCGGTTTCGTGGCTGGTCCGGCCCTTGGCGGTGTTCTGGGATCGATCAGTCTTTTCTTTCCCTTTTGGGTGGCCACGGTGTTATCGCTTGTGATTGCGCTTCTTGTTTTTTGGGCGCTTACAGAATCGCTTCCGAAAGATCGACGGGGTCATCGTCAGGTCATCACTTGGGCGGATCGGATCCGATTGTTACAAGGACCCATGGCTTACCTTTTTACGCTTTCTTTTCTCGTGACATTTACCTTGGCCGCGATCGAAGCAACATTATTTTACTTTGAAGCAGAAAAAGTTGGTTTGACGCGCCTGGAGCTCGGTTGGTTGTTTATGATCATCGGTATTGTCGGGGCGCTTGTTCAAGGCGGCATTGTTCGGCGGGTTAAAAAAGGACAAGAATCGACGGTTATCATGATCGGCTTTTTGTTGAGTGCGCTCGGTTTTGTGCTCATAATGTTATCAAGTAGTTTTTGGACAGCTGCGCTTTATCTTTCTGTGTTTGGCGTGGGGAATGCCTTACAACGTCCTGCAGTGACCTCTCTCATTACACAAAAAACGCCGGCTGAACAAGGTGTGACCTCAGGAACCAATTCGGCGATGGATAGTCTTGGACGGATTATCGGACCGGTGACCGGAAGCTTTCTATACAGCGTGAATATGTACTTCCCGTATGTTGCAGGCGCTTTATTTTCAATGTTGGCTGTTATGATCGTCTTGTTGTTTCGACGTAGAGAGCGCGCCGATGTTCAACACTTCCGATCATCATAACAATTTATCATAACAATCGTTCATCCGTTGCTAGCGTTGTTGTGTTTTTTGATGCGTCGTTAAGTGTACGTTTCGACGTGAGCACGCCTCGAGGTGATCATCTTGAGCAAGCTAATGATTGTAGAAGGTCCTTCCGATGTTGCAAAGCTCAAACCGATTCTCTCCGAACCGATTGAATACATCAAAACATATGGTACATTATCGCGTCAGACGTTATCGAGTGGGTCCATGCTTTTGGGGGCGCTCGATTTGGAGCGGTTAGAAGATGAGGAAGATGTCTATATTTTCGTCGATGCCGATCGTGCTGGAGAGTCGCTTCGGCGTCTGCTGCGTCAGTTTTTACCGAGTGCACACCATCTGTACACGGAGCGGCGTTATCGCGAAGTAGCACAAACGCCTTCCGTGGTGTTGGCTCACATTTTGATGCAGGCGCATTTTGAAGTCAATCTTTCTTATGTCGCACAAACACTCGAAAGCGACGAGGATATCCGACTTTATAACAATCTTGTCCATCAACAGAGGAGGCGTACGTGATATGGCTGGCTGGATCATGGTAGGTGCACTCAGCATGTTTTTCAGTGTCGCGCTCGGTGCTTTTGGCGCGCATGGTTTAAAAGGAAAAATCGCAGAAGATTTGCTGGCTGTATACGAGACTGGCGTCCATTATCAAATGATCCACGGATTAGCCATCCTTTTGGTGGCGCTATTGATGGGAAAATGGTCATCATCCACGGCATCGCTTGGCTGGGCGAATGGTTCCTTTCTCATTGGCACACTGCTTTTTTCCGGAAGTTTGTATCTGTTAGCGTTAACAGGTGTGCGGGCGCTTGGGGCGGTTACCCCGTTTGGGGGCATCGCCTTCTTATTAGGTTGGTTGTTATTGGCTTGGGCGGCTTGGAACAACACACGTTAACAACAATGCCCTAAAATATGCTATGATAAAGTGTGCCTTTGACAGAGGCTCTGTGTTTTTATTGACACCGATGTTACAGGAGGCAAACAGATGAAACATGATGAGCGCTTAAAGGAATATGCAAAGCTTGCTGTTTTGGCCGGTGTAGCTTTGCAGAAAGATCAGGATCTTGTCGTGAGAGCCCCGCTTGAAGCACAGCCTTTGGCAGAAGAAATTGTTCGTCTGGCTTACGCCCAAGGGGCCCGCTATGTTCATATGGAGTGGAGTGATGAGGGGATTACACGGGCGCGTTTTGAACATGCCAGTGATCAAGCCCTGCAGTACTTTCCTAAATGGATTGCCAACGGTTATGAGGAGATGGCTCAAGCGGGGGCAGCTTTTTTAACCATTTATGCACCGAATCCCGACCTTTTAAGCGATCTTCCGCCCACACGGGTGGCTATGGGAACCAAAACGGTGAGCGAAGTGATGAAAGGGTATCGTGCCTATTTGATGTCCGATCGCGCACGTTGGTCGCTTATTTCTTATCCTACGTCATCATGGGCGAAAAAAGTGTTTCCAGAGCTTGATATTGAAGAAGCAAAGAAACGTTTGTGGGAAGTCATCTTGCGGACGGCGCGTGCAGCGACAGGCGATCCTCTGGAAAACTGGCGTAAGCATCGGCGCAACTTGGAACGCCGCGTCGACATCCTTAATGCCAAGCGGTATCGCGCGCTTTATTATCGTGCGCCAGGTACGGATCTTAAAGTAGGCCTACCTGAAGGGCATCTTTGGCATGGGGGTGGCTCAATCGACGCACGTGGCATTCCCTTTCTGCCGAATATCCCGACAGAAGAAGTCTATACCATGCCTCATCGTGAACGTGTGGAGGGGACGGTACGGGCGACAAAACCTCTTGTTTATAATGGCTCGCTCATTGATGGCTTTACGCTTACCTTTGAAAACGGTCGTGTCGTCTCAGCGCGCGCAGAGCGTGGCGAGGATGTTTTACACCAACTTTTAGACATGGATGAAGGCGCGCGTTACTTAGGAGAAGTGGCGCTTGTTCCGGTTGATTCACCGATTTATGCAGAACAAATTCTTTTCTATAATACGCTCTTCGATGAAAACGCAAGCTGTCACTTAGCGCTTGGGGAAGCTTATCCGACGACGCTGGAGGGTGGCGTTGATCTATCCAAAGAAGCGCTCAGAGCAAAAGGTGCGAACACTTCTCTTGTCCATGAAGATTTCATGATTGGGTCCCCCGAACTCTCAATTGACGGAGAACGTCCCGACGGTACGCTGGAACCTGTTTTTCGACAAGGGAAATGGGCTTTTGAAGTGTGATCGGTTCTTGTAAGAGGTGAAAACGGCTTTTCATGTCGTTTTTTAGGACAGAAAGAAAAACTGTGCTGTTTTATTCGATAGACATCGAACGAAGGCAGCACAGTTTTGTTTTTTTAGATCAGTTTTTTTGTTTTTTTGCGCTTGCCCGGGAAATGAGCTGGTTTAAGGCGTGATGTTCGGCGGGCGTTAAGGCGTGAGCGTCTACGTCGGCACTCACATCTTCCATGGGATGAGTGAAAGGACCTTCACCTGGAATGTCCCCTTCGGCTAAAAGCGCTTGATTTTCAGGGGTTTTCCAACCGATATCGTTTGTCGGATGGACCCATGCTTCACCTGCCATGATCAAGGGATCGACCGCATCCGACCAATGGTTAAGCGGTGAATGGTCTGAGTCGTAGTGGTGATCTCCAATGACCACACCGTGCGTATTCATATACGGTTCGTGTGGATGGCGTGGATCGTAGGCTGTGTGCCAGACGGGATCGCCATCATGTGTTGTCGCAACTGGCTGTGATGCTTCGGTTTGTTCTTTTTTCGCGGACGATGTGGGGTGTTTTAACGATTGTTCATGCGAAGATGACCCAGCTTGCGGTGTGCGTTTTTGATGTGTCTGTTGATGTGTGCGGTCTTTCATGATGTTCCCTCCTCGTGGATCGTAGACAGTTGGAACACATTTGCTTTGGCATGTACTTTCCGTACTGATCGATAGCTTTCCCAATTGTGCTTTATTCTCTCCATTGGTATAATGTGAATGTGTTTTACAAGGTTAAATAAATGAACATGAGGAGGGGAGAGACAACGTGCAACGCCTTATTCGCTTTTCGCTCAATAATAAACTGGCGATTTGGATTCTCACATTGATGGTTGTTGTCTTTGGTCTTCAAGCCGGGATGACCATGCCGTTAGAATTATTACCAAAAATTGATGCGCCGATTTTAACGGTTTCTGCCGTCTACCCCGGGGCATCTCCAGAGGAAGTGCAGAATGCAGTCACCATTCCTCTAGAAAAACGCATCCAAGGTTTGGAGGGTGTGAAGCGTTATCGCTCCAGCGCCTATGAAAATGTGACGACGATTATTGTAGAGTATGATTATCATATTGACATTGATCGTGCCAAGCAAGCACTCGATGAAGCTGTAAAAAATGTATCACTCCCCAAGGATGTCCAAGATCTTCGAACATCCAAAATTGACTTTACACAGTTACCTGTCATTGCTTTGAGTGTAAGCGGTGATGTTACACGCCCGGAATTAACACGCTGGGCAGATGATGTTTTAATTCCAGCCTTGAGTGGTGTTAAAGGCGTTTCTTCTCTGGAAGTATCTGGGAAAACTACGCGCCGTGTGGAGTTAAGTTTTCATGAACAGGCGCTTCAAGCGCATCATTTGACGGTCGATCAAGTTAAACAGATCATTCAAGGGATGAACCTGGCCCTTCCGATCGGTATTTATGATGTTGGAGGCAAGGAAGAGGTGATTCGTCTCTCTGGCAGTCTTCCCTCAGTGGAGGCTTTAAAAGACTTGCCCATCCCTTTTCAGCCGGGAGCCAATGATGCCACTTTGGGAGCTGGGGCGATGGCACCTGATATGAAAGGTGCGGGCGGCGCTCCTGGCATGATCGGCACAGGAGCACCTCAAACGTTGACGTTACCAACGGTTCCGTTGGGTGATCTTGCAACGGTGACGGTCGTCGATTTTACGGATCAGCTGTCTCGAACCAATGGACGGGAAGCGCTTGGACTACAGATTCTTAAAGATCAAAATGCCAACACGGTCGATGTCGTTTTGGGTGTTCAACAAGAACTGGATCGTTTATCCCAAGCCTACCCCACCATACACATCGATACGACGTTTGACCAAGCGAAGCCCATTCAACAATCGGTCGATACCATGCTCAATAAAGCGCTCATTGGTGCCTTTGTGGCAGCTGTGATCGTGCTTCTGTTTTTACGCGAAGTGCGCTCTACGCTTATCGCTGTGATCTCCATACCGACATCGCTTTTAATTGCCATTCTCGTGATTCGGGAGCTCGGTATTACCCTCAACATTATGACACTGGGTGCATTAACGGTAGCGATTGGGCGCGTGGTGGACGATACGATTGTCGTTGTGGAAAACATCTATCGCCGCTTACATTTAAGCGGTGAGCCTTTACGAGGTAAGGCGCTTATTGAAGCGGCAACCCATGAGATGTTTATACCGATTAGCGCCTCAACGATTGTGACTGTGGCTGTTTTTTTACCGATTGCGACGGTCAGTGGTCCGGTCGGACAGATTTTTAAACCTTTTGCCTGGACGGTTGTGATCGCCCTTTTAGCAAGTCTCCTTGTAGCCGTCACTGTTGCGCCCATGCTCGCCTATACATTTTTTAGAAAAAAAGCGGATCGTTCTGAAGAAACGATGATGCGATCACGGTTGACAGGGCATGCGAGTGGTCAAGCAGTTGCATCGATCTACGGCCGCCTGTTAGAGTGGGCGCTTCGGCATAAAGCCGTGACCTTTTTAAGCGCGCTCGTCCTGTTGATCGCTTCTCTTGCGTTGGTCCCTGTGGTGGGCGTCAGTTTTTTACCGAGCGATCAAGAAAAAACGATGATTTTAACATACAGTCCCGATCCAACGCTTCCGCCGGATCAAGCCAAACAAGCTGCCTTAGATGCGGAAAAGTGGCTGATGGCGCAATCGGGCGTAAAGCTTGTCCAGTTTTCACAAGGCGCAGGCAATCCTTTTCGCCCTGGGGGCGGTAGTAAAGATACGCTCTTTTTTGTCCGATACAGTGATGACTTTCCGGATTTTGTCCAAGAACAAGTGCGGGTCTTAAATACGCTTAGAGATACGGTCGGTCAAGGACGATGGACGCTCATGCAACAAGGTGCGGGGATGAGCGGTAGTCAATTTGAATTGCGTGTGATTGCATCTTCTGTTGAAGTTGCTGAACCCGTTGTGCACGCGTTGGAAAAGATCTTAGCGGCGCGCTCGGATCTGGCCAATGTCAAAAGCGATCTTGATCAGCCGTACCCTCAGATCAGTTTTTTGCCTGATCGTAAGAAACTCGCTGAGCACGGTCTGGTTGCGGCACAAATCGCTGGTGTGTTCACCCAAGGCAACAAAGATGAACGCCTTACGACACTTTCTACAGCGGACGGATCGATCGATGTCATCATTCCCAAAACGACGCGAACGTTTCAAAATAAGGATGAGCTTTTAGATGAGACCGTTCGGTCGGTTAGTGGGGCATTGATCCCTTTGAAAGATGTGGTGACAGTAGAAGAAGGTACCTCCCCGCAGGTGATTAAACGTGAAAACGGTGAGATATCGTTATCGGTAACTGCCGATGTCTTGGCAAAAGACGTCGGTAAAGTGTCGCGGGAAGTACAAAAAGATGTTGAGGCCATAAAGATACCATCTGAGGTCAAAGTCGTTTTTGGTGGCGTCACTGCAGATATTCAAGATACGTTCACGCAACTTTTATGGGCGATGGTTGCGGCCGTGTTCATTGTGTATCTCATCTTGGTGATCACCTTTCACGGTGGTGTTGCACCGTTTGCCATCTTATTTTCCATACCGTATGTGCTAATCGGCGCACTCGTTGCTTTGTGGTTGGCTGGGGAGACGATCAGTGTCTCATCGATGATCGGATTTCTCATGTTGATCGGGATTGTCGTAACGAACGCCGTGGTCTTAATCGATCGGGCGATACGTAAAGAAGCCGAAGGTCTCTCTACCCATGCGGCTTTGGTAGAGGCAGCCAAAACAAGGGTACGCCCCATTTTAATGACGGCACTGGCGACGATTGGTGCGCTTATACCGCTAGCGTTTGGTCTGGAAGGGAGTGCGCTCATCTCTAAAGGTCTGGCCATTACGGTGATCGGTGGACTGACCAGCTCAACGTTTCTTACCCTTTTCATTGTGCCGATTGTTTATGAATTTCTTATGCGTTTTCGCACCAAAAAAAGAGCATGAGATACTACATTAAAATAAAGTTCATGAAAAAAATCCCCTTTGGCATACGCCAGAAGGGGATTTTTATGTTACACTTAGATTGCCCCATGATAAAAATAAGCAAATCACGTATAAGATATGATTTGTTTGGAAACCTATGGGAAAGATGGCCTAAGTGAGAACGAGGAGGTGATGTTCGATGCGTCGCTGCATAACCGCTTACACCAATGATTATAGTCGACTTCATGATCTTTTAGAAGAGATTGCACGTGCACCGCTTTCTGAAGATGAGGAGCGGGAGTATGAAGGCATTACGCTATCTGATTCGGGAACGGTTGATGATGCGTTAATCGAACGGATGCGAAGAAAAGATACGGTTGCTGTGATGACCATTCGCGACCGTGGGATAACCATTTTTGAACATGGCGGGGTATTTGAAATTTTATTGCCCAATGCGCTATAGACGAGAATGTGCCGGATGCGTTCAATGGTCTTGCTCGATCTGGCGTCTCGTCTGTGTAAAAAAATATGTGAACCACACCTTTGGTATGGCGTGCCGGTCGCAACACCGGCACTTTTTGTGTGTTCTATTTTTTGAAGCGACGATGATACAAGGCTTCGATGATGGCTTCATCAACCGTAACATACAGTGTTTTTTCATCACGATACAAAACAAAGCCAGGAGGGGCCCCGCTTGGTTTGTAAACGTTTTTTACATCGGTCATATCGACCGGTACGTGACTAGAGTGCCGCGCTTTGCTGAAATAGACAGCGAGTGTGGCGGCTTCCGCCAACTCTTTTTCATCCGGTCTGTGACCGGGTTCTGGGCGCAACAGGACATGTGCACCAGGTTGATGTTTGACATGAAACCATAGGTCACCTTTTTTGCCGAGGCGCAAACTGACATAATCGTTTTGGATGTTGTTTTTACCGACGTAGATCAGCGATCCTCGATAAGAGTAAAATCGTTCGACTGAAGGCTGCTTTTTGTCTTTATCATGCTGTTGGCCGCGGCGCTTTTTTTTATGAGAAGGATCGTCCGCCCGTGATGCCTTTTTAAAAAAACCACGTTCGCTCAGCTCGATCTTTATTTCCTCCAAGGCTTGGGCATCTGCGTATGTCAAGTGGGTGAGAATAGACTCGAGGTATGCTTTTTCTTGTTCTGCCGTTTCACGTTGTTGAGCAGCCTTTTGTAAGGAAGTCTGAAGTTTTTGGGCGCGTTTAAAATACAAATTGGCATTTTGAATGGGTGAGATGTCGGGGTCAAGCGGAATGATGAGTTGCTGACCGTCTCCCATAGGGTCGTCTAAGGTGACGTTTTTTTCGCCGTGTGTTATGGCATGAGCGTAGGCGAGAAGGGCTGTACCGTATTGACGATACGTTTCAATGAGCGGTCGTTCAGCTTCCATACGGTCAAACATTGCAATTTTTTCTTCCAGTTTTTTGAGGCGTGTTTGAACGGGTTGGAGAAGATGGCGCCTGCGATGTTCATAAAGACGCTCTTCCATCACGTGTTCATATACATAGACAAGCATTTCATTGACAGTCGAAAACGCAAGTTTATCTCCATCTAAATGGGTCAGTTCAAGGGGAGCAAACGTCATGTGATCGCTGTTTCGGACCCATTGCGCCTCTTCTTCGCCGTTTAAAATGATTTGAAGCGTATGTTTTAAGATCGTAAGCGGTGGGTCCTCTTGGAGCAGCGTGCGGTAGGCGATCTCCTGGGCCAGCGGGGTGCTGATGCCAGCAAAGGTGTGTCTAAGCCAAGTAGCATAGGCGGAGAGCGCATGTTGTCGATGTGTTTTAAGGTTGTCTGATGGCGCGCTATGTTTCCGTGCCTCGATCAGTTCTGCAAGACCTGCTTTTTCCCCTAAACCTTCCCAGTCATCTTCTGTCATCACGTGCGCGAGTGGTTTTTGTTGCGGTGGGGGCGGGGTATAGGGCCGTCCCGGTGCGATCTCTCGGTAGCGCGTCATATCATGGGTGATGGTACGAAGCGATTCTAAGATCATACCGGATGCATCGATAAGGATGGCGTTCGTGTGCCGACCCATCCATTCTATGATCAGTGTTTCTGTCTGGACATCATGAAATTCATTTTTATGTTCAATGGATAGGTGGACGATACGTTCGCCAGGGATGCTCTGAACGTTCGTGATGCGCCCGCCTTGTAACCATTTACGAAAGCGAAGCAGTTTCACGGAAGGGGGATCGCTTTTTTTTTCATTCATAGAGCTACGTACTTTCATATACATACGTGGATGCGCAGGGTCGGCAGCGATGAGAAACGCATGTTCACCATGGTCGGGATGGTATATTTGAAAAAAAAGTGTATGCACATCGGTTTGCTGTATTTTCTGGATGCGTGACCTTAAGAGAAGTGGCTTTTGTTCTTGAACCCATCGCGTAATAAGGTAAGCGTCATAGGACATCGTTGGTCATCCTTTCTTATTTTTCTAGTCTATCATGTCGAATCGAAGGGCTCAAATACAATGGGGTATGTTTTGGGTCATGGTCATATGCCCGTCCTTTTTTGAATACGTTTTTAGAGACAAAGAGAAAGGGTGAGTCAAGGACGATGCAGAAGAAAGGCATGCCGAAGAATGTATGGTATCAATATGGGGAGGAGGAACTGCTCTTTAAGTTAAAGACGAATGCACAAAACGGTTTAAGCGAAAAAGAAGTCGAACAGAGACTGAAGACAATCGGTCCCAATGTGATCCGTTCAGAAGATGATAAACATGTGCTTAGGATTTTACTGGCACAATTTCAAGATTTTATGATTCTAATTCTCGCTTTAGCGACGCTCATCTCCGCGCTTCTCGGTGAATACATAGACGCAATCGCCATTGTCGCCATCGTTGTGATCAATGCGGTGCTCGGTTTTATACAAGAAATGCGCGCTGAGCGCTCGCTTGCTGCGCTAAAAGCATTATCGGCACCGCGCTCACGTGTTTTGAGGGATGGCACGCTTAAACTTGTCGATGCCCAGACGCTGGTGCCGGGGGATATTGTCTATCTGGAAGCAGGTGATCGGGCCGGGGCAGATATGCGCTTGATCCAGGCATCGGGACTTCTCGTCGATGAGTCGATGCTCACGGGCGAATCGCTCCCAGTTGAAAAGTCGGCGGAGACTTTCCATGAATCGTATCTTCCGCTTGCAGATCAGAAAAATATGGTGCATATGGGGACATTGATGATCAAAGGTCGCGGGATAGGCGTCGTCGTGGCCACCGGGGAAGCGACGGCCATGGGTCAGATTGCTAACCTTTTACAAACGACTGAAACGATTGAAACACCGCTTTCCAGACGACTGAAACATCTCGGTGAGGTGCTCATCGTGGTCAGTTTGATCTTGACCACACTTGTGATCATTCTAGGAACTTTGCGTGGTTATCCTTTTCAAGATATGTTTTTGACAGGTGTGACGCTGGCAGTCGCCGCCATTCCAGAAGGCCTTCCAACGATTGTGACGATTGTATTAGCACTTGGCGTTTCTCGTATGTTACGGCGTGGGGCGATTGTGCGTCGTCTTGCTTCAGTTGAGACGTTGGGTTCGACGACATTTATTTGTACGGATAAAACTGGGACATTGACAGAAAACCGGATGCGCGTCGTTGATATTCAGCATGGGGAAGGGCACTATGAAGTGAGCGGGAGTGGCTATGAACCCAAAGGTACATTTGAGCTGATCGCAGGGGATGAAAAAAAATCGGCAGATCTATTAGATTTTATATTGACATTAGGTATTTTAAGTAGTCATGCGCGCTTGATACCACCTAGGGAAACGGTGGATAGAAAACATGTGAAAAACATGTTTCGCTGGTTTCGACGTCGGAATAAAAACGACTCGACTGGTGACGCCGCTGCGCAACAAACATGGCAAATCGAAGGGGATCCGACGGAAGGCGCGCTGATCGTTGCTGCCCACAAAAGAGGTCTTGATGCCGAAACAATTCGCAATCGTTGGCCGCTTGTTCATGAGATCCCCTTTGACTCGCAGCGTAAGCGGATGGCGCTCGTCTATGATGTAGGACATGGCATGGGTATGATGGTGGTCAAAGGGGCTTTTGAAATGATTTTGGACCGTTCTACCTATGAAAAGCGCGGGGATGCCCTCGAAACGACCGTACGACTTAATAGCGGGAGACGAAACCTCTATAAAGCGCAGGCGGAGCGTATGGCAGAAAAAGGTTTGCGCGTGTTGGCATTGGCCTACCGCCATGCGCCGCTAGCGACCTTAAAAAAGACTGATGAAGAAGAAGACTTGACGTTCGTCGGATTGGTCGGGATGATGGATCCTCCGCGTGATGATGTGTATGATGCGATAGATGCTGTGCACGCGGCAGGGATCAAAGTTGCGATGATTACAGGTGATCATCCGAAAACAGCGGTAGCGATTGCCCAAAAACTTGGGATTTACGTTTCTGGCAATAAAATTTTAACGGGTGAAGATTTGCGCCATATGGATGATGAGGCCCTTGTCAATGCGGTCGAACAAGTCACTGTCTATGCCCGAGTCAGTCCCGAGGATAAACTTAGGATTGTCCGAGCGTTAAAGCAAAAAGGACATATTGTCGCCATGACTGGTGACGGGACGAATGATGCCCCAGCCCTTAAAGCCGCCGATATTGGTGTAGCCATGGGTCGTGGCGGGACAGAGGTTGCCAAGGAAGCAGCAGATATTATATTAACGAACGATCATTTTGGGACGCTGGAAGCAGCGATCGAAGAAGGACGGACGATCTATGAGAATATAAGAAAATTTGTCCGTTACCTTCTCGCATCTAATGTCGGTGAAATTATGGTTATGCTCATCGCCTTGATGTTAGGTTGGCCCGTCCCGTTAACACCGCTTATGATTCTTTGGATCAATCTCGTCACCGATGGCTTGCCAGCTCTGGCCCTGGGGGTTGACGGGATGGAACACGATCTTATGAAGCAGCCGCCGCGTCCACCGCAGGAGAACATTTTTGCCCGGCGATTAGGCTATAAGATTATCACCCGTGGTATATTGATTACCGCGGTTACATTGCTTAGTTTTTATGATCGGTTATCTGCTGGGACACCACTAGAAGAAGCTCAGACAGTCGCCTTTTTAACGTTGGTCATGACGCAACTGATTCACGTTTTTGATGCACGCACACAACATTCCATATTTAAACGCAATCCATTGGACAACATGCCACTCGTTTTCTCAGTATTATCGTCGATGCTTCTCGTCTTATGGGTGATCATGTGGCCGCCAGCACAAACTGTATTTGGTACAACCTCGCTTTCGCTTTACGATTGGTTGATATCGCTCGGTTATGCGGTACTTCCTTTTATCTTTTTGGCTTTCACGCGTTTTGTATTGGATCGAATGAAACAGATGGTTCGAAACAGAGCTTAAAAAACGATTGCATTAAAGTGGGCGACGCTCTCGTGTGACAGGGAGTGCGCCCACTTTAAATGTCTGTGCGCCGAAAAGTGCACAGCACAGCAACTGTGTAAAAGGCATTGTCTCTTGACACAGGTTATGCTATGCTGTATACACAGATAGGACGCTTTTGGCGTTGATGGTCTTCGTACGAACATCCTGCATACGTTATGCAGTTTAAAAATAACCGTTCCAAATGTCAGATGAATGGCCTTGGAAGCGCTTGTGCACCAGCTGTGCCATGCATTGATCAGTTAAGCGCATTGTATGATAGAGGCTTGCCACAGAGATAAAGATAAGGCGCGAGATCGTAAACGGTTGTGACGAAAACGCTCGACGTAGGGATGGATCGCAAGTGACTGATGGAGGCGACACATTGGTTAAGGAAGGTATTTTGTTTGTTTTGTCTGGACCTTCGGGGGTTGGAAAAGGAACGGTTGGCAGAAGACTTCGAGAACGTTACCCTAATTTGACGTATTCAGTTTCGGTGACAAGCAGACCGCCGCGTCCAGGCGAAGTAGAAGGCATTAATTATTTTTTTCGAACGCGCCAAGAATTCGAGACGATGATTAAAGAAGATGCTTTTTTAGAATGGGCAGAATATGTCTCAAACTATTACGGGACGCCTAAAAAATTTGTGTTTGACGAGCTCAAAAAAGGTCGTGATGTCTTGTTGGAGATAGAAGTTCAAGGTGCCCTTCAGGTACGTGAGCGCTATCCGCAAGGCATCTTCATCTTTCTTATCCCCCCAACCATGACCGCACTTTCTGAGCGCCTATCTTCACGAGGGACGGAAGATAAGGAGACGATGCGCAAAAGATTGTATCAGGCCTTTCATGAAATTGAGCAGATGCGCCATTATGATTATGTTGTTGTCAATGATGACATTGATGAGGCGGCGAAGCGACTTGAAAGTATCATCATTGCTGAACATCACAAAGCAAAACGCCTTGTCGATCATTATATGACCCGTTTAAAGGAGGAAGTAGATCATGAGATTTCCACCGATCGATGAGTTAGAACAAAAAGCAGGCAATAAATATTTGCTGGTCATGATTGCAGCCAAGCGGGCACGTGAGATTGCCTCCCTTAAAAACGTCCAGATAGAAAATCCGCGCTCACCGCGCGAAGTGGGAATTGCACTGGAAGAGTTTTATGCGGATAAGCTTGAGGTCACGGTCAATGGTGAATGATACCGTCGTAGAAGGGATCGATCATGGGTAAACACATCGTCCTCGGCGTGACAGGGGGCATTGCTGCTTACAAATCAGTGATGCTCGTTTCACTTCTTTATAAGGCTGGCTATGACGTAACGGTGGTGATGACAAAAGGCGCCACCGCTTTTGTTACACCACTTACGTTTCAGACGATCAGTCGAAACCGTGTGTACGTTGATACGTTTGATGAACCCAACCCTTCACGGATTGCGCATATTGAAGTCGCTGATCGGGCCGATCTCGTCGTCGTAGCCCCGGCGACAGCCAACATCATCGGTAAACTGGCATCTGGTATCGCAGATGATATGCTCTCGACCATTCTTCTGGCGACAACGGCGCCGGTGATGTTGGCACCCGCGATGAACGTGCACATGATTGAACATCCGGCTGTCAAAAAAAATATGAAAACCCTTGCTGCTTGGGGCTATTACTTTCTGGAGCCGGGAGCGGGGCTTTTGGCGTGCGGTTATACAGGGAGAGGGCGAATGATGGAACCGGAAGAAATCGTGCAGGCTGTGGAGGCGTATTTTAAAGGCGCGCTTTTTCTCACTTCGCCCAATCCTGATCCCGACCTTCATGTGCGCCTTGAGGAACAGTCTTATTCAACAAAGGAAAGCGCAGTGGGGACGATGGCGCCATCGTCCGATGTGCCTATTGAGCGTCACGTACTAAACGGTAAAACTGTTCTCGTTACTGCCGGTCCGACACGAGAACCGATTGATCCGGTACGCTTTATTACCAACCGTTCTTCTGGAAAAATGGGCTATGCACTGGCTCGAGCAGCGCAAGCGCTTGGGGCTCATCGCGTTATCCTTCTAAGCGGTCCGGTCGATCTGCCAGCTCCGGAAGGGGTGGAGGTGATCCGGGTTGAACGGGCCGAAGAGATGCTCAAACATGTTCAACGTGTTTTTGCCGAGGTAGACTGGTTAATTGCAGCAGCGGCCGTCAGCGATTTCCAAATGCGAACCGTCGCCCCGCATAAACTTAAAAAAACATCATTGGGTGAGACAATGACGCTAGAACTCGTTCGCACGCCAGATATTTTGGCGTGGGCT
>JAVERJ010000301.1:0-2572 GCA_034007185.1 Candidatus Carbonibacillus sp.
AGGACATGCCTTTTTTCAAGGAAAAGATATTCACGCCTTAAAAGGAAGCGCACTTCAGCATTTGCACCGCAATATGCAAATGATTTTTCAAGACCCGTATGCATCTCTCAATCCGCGTATGACGGTCGCCGATATTATTGCCGAGGGTCTCGACATTCACGGTCTTACCCGTTCCCGTCAAGAACGCATGGCGCGTGTGTATGAACTTTTGGAGACGGTCGGTTTGAATCGCGAACACGCCAATCGTTTTCCACATGAGTTTTCTGGCGGTCAGCGGCAGCGCATTGGCATTGCTCGAGCGCTTGCTTTGGAACCTAGCTTTATTATTGCGGATGAACCGATCTCTGCACTGGACGTCTCCATTCAGGCACAAGTGATTAATTTGTTAAAATCGTTACAAGAGGCACGTGGGCTTACGTATCTTTTTATTGCACATGATCTATCAATGGTCCGATATATATCGGATCGTGTTGGTGTGATGTATCTGGGACGTATGGCGGAACTTGCCGATGCCGATGTTTTGTATGAGCATCCCTTGCATCCTTATACACAAGCGCTTCTATCGGCTATTCCGATCCCTGATCCAGAAGTGGAGAAAAAGCGTGAGCGGATTGTTTTAAAAGGTGATATTCCCTCACCGATCGATCCACCCAGCGGCTGCCGTTTTCGGACGCGTTGTCCGCATGCGATGTCAATTTGTGCCGAACGCATCCCCGAGTGGCAGGAAGTCGAGCCCGGGCATTATGTCGCCTGCCACCTTTATCAAACGTCATGATGCAAACGTCATGATGTTAAAGGGCATGATGTTAAAGGGTATAAAGCTTTACTTTATAAAGATCAAGGCGATCATCAGCGAAAGGATATAATCGATAGCGCCGGCGAGCATGAGGGTTATCGCCAGGCGCTCGTTTTGTTTATATCGTTCATGGGCGCTGGAAGCCTGATGATCAAAAGATGCCTCTTTTTCTTCTTCTTCTTCAGCTAAGGCCGTCATCTTTTGTCGCGGTACATAGGGGTCTAGTTTTTTAACGGTACTTGGGGTAAACAGCGCCTTCCAAGCAAAAATAAGGAGATCAAAGACGCCACGAATGGCTATAAAAATCATGCCTCCGATGAGGAAGAAGAGAAGTCCCATCCACCCCAACTGATTCACGAAGCCATATAAACGGACATCTGCTGTTGGCAGGGCCCAGATCCATGCGATCCATATACTGATGCCGATGAGGATGAGACTGTTTCGCAACGTTCTATGATCAAACATAGGTGTTCCACCTTTCGTTATGGTATAATATGTGCGTCTTTGTCACGAGGAGGCGAAAGGATGTCCCGTGGGTTGTATACGACAACGGTCGCCATTATGGTCATTACCTTGGTGAGTCGCCTGTTAGGCTTTTTAAGAGAGACAGCGATCGCTGCCTATTTTGGCGCCAGCGATGTATCGGATGCTTTTTTTATAGCTTTTTCGATTCCGGGGGTCTTATTTGCGGCCATGGCCAGTGCGATTGGAACGACATTTATTCCTGTCTATCAACGCTTGGAGAAAAATCACCGTACATATTTTATGCATAATATGACATCTGTCTTGATCGTTTTATCGCTGATCATCACAGTGGTGAGCATCGTTTTGGCGCCCTGGATCGTAAAAATTTTTGCGCCAGGGTTTGAGACTGAAACGTTTCAACTGTCTGTAGCATTGACCCGTATTTTGCTTTGGATGATCATCCTTCTCACATTAAACGCCCTTTTTACTGCTTATTTGCAGAGTCATCAACATTTCCTTATGCCTGCGGCGGTTGGTATTCCTTTTAACATTGTCATCGTGCTTTACCTCATGTTGTTTGGTGCGTCCTTGGGCATTGTCGGTTTTACTTGGATAACACTTTTAGCGACGTTTGCGCAAGTGATCTTTCTTTTACCTTCCCTTCTGCGGTCGGGTTATCGGTATCGTTTTTTGATTGATTTAAAAGACCAAGGGTTACGTCAAGCAACGGTATTGGTTGGTCCTGTGATGATCGGAACGACTGCTGCGCAGCTCAACATCATCGTCGACCGCATGCTGGCTTCTGGCCTTACAGAAGGCAGCATCTCTGCGCTTAATTATAGCAACAAAGTGATGCAGCTTGCATACGGTATTGTCGTCATTTCGCTACTTTCTGTTCTTTATCCGAGATTGTCCAAACTGGCTGCAGAGAGCGATTGGAAACATTTTCGCTTGACACTCTCGCGCACGACGGTGATTCTTTTGCTTGTCCTTTTTCCAATTACGATAGGAAGCATGGTTTTGGCCCAGCCGATCACGAGCGTTCTATTTGAACGCGGCGTATTTGATGCACGAGCCACGGAACTGACAGCCGGTGCGTACTTCTTTTTTTCGCTTGGGCTCATCGGACTTGGGACACGGGAACTGTGGACAAAAGCTTTTTATTCCTTACAAGATACAAAAACACCGATGACAAATGGAATGTTGGCCATCGGTTTAAACATTGTATTAAATTTTATTTTGGTCGGACCTATGCAACATCTCGGATTGGCGTTGGCCACGTCGATCAGTTTTATCGTGGCCAGTTTTTTG
>JAVERJ010000302.1:0-2551 GCA_034007185.1 Candidatus Carbonibacillus sp.
ACGGGTCACACGGCAGAGCGTTACCCAGCCAAGACCCCCTACTGTCTCCGGTGCCTGCACATCGTGCAAAGGCAAGACCAGCGCGGCTTGCACTTGGTCAAACGGATGGGGCGGCGTGGGCAGATCCATAGGACCATCACCGAACACCAAGCGGCCTTTTGGATAACGCGCCGCGATGGATTGGAGGATGGCGATCTGTGACACAGGCACTTCTTCCAAAGCGCTCGAGGCATCCGATTGGATCCGATCGCCATAACACTTCCAAGGATCCTCCCTTAGGCACACCATCATCCGATCATGTTCTACAAACGCATGTAGCGCATCTTTTAAATGGGTAAGCGCATCCGATAACCGCTGTGTTGCAAAGAGACGTTTACTGAAAATGTGTACGCGTTCAATCGTACGGACGAGATGATACAGTTCATAATAATAACGCGTCAGATAGATGAGAACAATCAATGGAAGCGCCAAAGCGATGCTCCATGCCAGACTGAGATTGACCGTAAGCCAGTATGAAAATTCACCATAAACAACCGATATAACTGCACTTCCGGCAATCCATCCATATAAAGGAAAAAGTCGAATCGACATTTGGTGAATCCATCGATGATATACGGTCACCATGAAGATATTCGTACTGTAAAACACAAAAGCAAATAACAAGGCACGATACATATCAAAAAGGCCGAGCGACTCAGGGCGAATCGCCCCCCCTGTCCAACCATAGCTGAGAACAGCCGCAAAATAAGCCCAACCGTAAACGTTTTGCAAATAGACCCAACGATGAACGCTCATTCCCCGTTGATACAGCCTAAACAATAAAGCTATCCAAAGGCCCACAAACGTCCAAAACGATCCTAAAAACAAAAACATCGGCAGGAGCGCTGCCAGCGATAACGTAAGATCGATGCGGCCAATGCGCAAGGGATTTAAAAACATCATGACCAAAAAAATCAAGGAATATAAAAAAAATGCATAATCCAAGGCATCCCATGATCCTTGCCAGCTTGAAAAACCGGGCAACCTCCACAGATGACCGAAGATCATCAAAGCATATAATACTAGAAGAAAAAAGCGCCCGACATGGTGCCGCATCATCGCACCCCCCGATTGTATCGTCCCTATTTTAACAAAAAAAAAGAAAGGGTGCACCTTTCGCCGCGCTTTTTTTATTTTTCTTTCAAGGGGAAAAACGTATATCTACATCACATCTCACGACAGCCCTTTGCGGTGTTCTCGCATCGATATGTTTGAGAGACGAGTTTGAGCGTGTGTCCATATCGCCGCTTCAATTGCCCGATCAAGCGCCGTACTTCTTCCTGCCCTGTCTCATCCACCACGACGACTTGAAACGGTTCCCCACGCCAGCGCGCTTTGCGCACCACACTTCCGACAGCATCTTCTAACCGTTCCAACTGTCCCAGATCTTTCAGGACCAATACATAATCGAGCGGTTCTCGCCCTTTCATCACCCACACGGTCCTCAAAAAAGAGAGGATAAACATCAACCACAGCACACCGGCAGTATACAGCGCCCACATGGACGTCACCTCGCCAAAAAAGCGCTTTCTTCTTTTAGCATATGCACCGGCGCTTCCATGTGAGCAGGTCATCTTGCATCGCATCCAGACGATCGGGTCGTCTTAATCGTCCATCTCATGCCATCCATTGATCAAGGTCTTTACGATGAGCTGTTTACGATCGCTGATATTTAATTTGGAAAGAATGTTGGAAATATGGTTTTTGACGGTTTTATCACTGATGCCGAGAACGTCGCCGATATCCCGGTTGGTCATGCCTTGGGCAATCAGTCGAACGACTTCCCGCTCACGTTCTGTGAGCACATGCCACTTTTCAGGATGGGTGGTTTCACCTTGCACTGACCCACCAATCGATTGAAAATGATGCAATCTCCGCACTTCTTTGATCACCATCGGTGTTACCCGCGGATGAATGTACCCTTGACCCGCTGCAACCGCACGAATCGCTTGCACCAGCGTATCGCTATCGATTTCTTTCAAGACATACCCACTGGCTCCATGACTGAGCGACCGATAGACATATTGTTCATCATCATGAATAGATAAGATGATGACTTTGGTCTCTGGATAAAGCGCATGGATTTTCTTTGTCGCTTCGACACCATTTAAGACAGGCATATTGATGTCCATGAGCACCACATCAGGATGCAATCTTTCGACCTGCTTTAAGGCGGACTGCCCGTCGCTTGCTTCTCCGACCACTTCAATGTCAGATGTCATCGATAAAATTTTTCTTAATCCCTCGCGAAACAGTTGATGATCATCAGCTATGAGTACGGTGATCCGTCCTTCATGCATGTCTTTAGTCCCTCATTATTGTAGTGTATTTGTAGCCAAGGCGTCAGCCAAACGTGTCAACGATCGTCCACGCTTCGTCTTGTGCATCAAGGCAAAGGATCAGACGATCCTTCGATCAACGTATACGCACCCTGATGGGGTACTTCAATCATGATCGTCGTACCTTCACCGGGTGTTGATTGGATGTCAATGTTGCCCTTTAACAGCTTGAC
>JAVERJ010000304.1:0-2531 GCA_034007185.1 Candidatus Carbonibacillus sp.
TTGTTGGTTTGCTTCTTGCCAGATAAACATTAATGTTCCATAACCATTAACACAGACTTCGGCATTTGGGTCTTGTTGATTAGGTGTAAATGTAGAACCGGGTACCGGTTGCCAGTTGCCTGAAAAACCTGCACTAACACAATTAAGCTGTGTGCAGGGACCACATACGTCAAAGTCTTCACCTGCATCAATTACCGGAATTTCTATAAATGTAATTGATACCGTATCGGTTGAATAACAACTTGGTCGTACAGAGTTAGATTCTCGCCAAACAAATTCATAAGTTCCAGGTTCTCCTACAGTAACTATAGTTTGTGCAGAATCTTGATAATGTATATTAACAGAGTTTGTATTAGGTCCTGAATGTGTTGTCCACCATCCGGTGGGTTCGTAACTTTCGGTAGGAGGAATACTCCAGAAAGCTTCTAATTCTGTTAATAAACCGCAAACTTCATCATCTAATCCTGCATTTGCAATAGGATGCTGGTAGAATGTAACCGTCATTGTGTCTATGCTAGTACATCCATAGTTAGTCATTGCCCAGTAGAAATCTACATTAACATAAGCTGAATCGCCAAAACTGCCGAGTGAATCTATTGTAACAGTAGCGTTAGGTAGAGAATTATCATCCCAGTTTTCTACGAGAACATTTTCAGGGTTTAACCAAGTTCCGGTAGCCCATCCTGATCCAATAGTATCAGCATGGAAAGTATAAGAATGCCCGCACACTTGTGCTTGATCATCTCCAACACTTGCAGCAGGTTCGGCAGCAAATGTAACTTCTATGCTTGCTGTACCTTCGCATACCGTACTTCCATATTGAATTGATTCTGTCCATTCAAATTGTATTGTTCGATATAATGCAGGGAAAAAATTTGGAATTGAAACAATAGCATTCGGGTCATTATCATTAGTACCATTAGTAAATGAAGGATAAATTTGTACACCATCTTCATAAGCCCTCCAAACGCCTTGTCCATTTACATTTGAAACATTAAGATTATATGTAACTCCACAAACAGTATCATTATTAGCTACAGTGTTTGGTTCGGGGACTTCAAGAAAAGTTACTGTTACTATGTCATTGTCGAAGCAAGAGCCGTTGTATTCTGTCCAAGTAAATACATATGTTCCGTAATTACTTACTGTTACTGATGAGTTTGGGTCTGTAGGTGAAGAGAAAGTTGCACCTGTACCACTCCATTGACCATTAGAACCACTTATACTAAATACAGCTTCGAGTTGTGTTGTAGTTCCACAAACGATTTGATTTTCTCCGGCATAAGCAGAAGGAGTTTCATTAAAATGTATTACAACTTGTTCGTCATCGGTACAATCATTATTTACTAAATTCCATGTAAATGTGTAATTTCCACTATTTGGTACCATTACTGAAATATCAGGTGAAGATACTGTAGTTCCATTAATTGGGAAGAATGTACCACTTGCTGTCCAGTATCCGTTCATTCCGGTAGGAGGTGGAGCAGCACTTAAGTCAAATGTTAAGTCGCAGGTAGAAGACTCGTTAGTATTAATATGAGCAATTGGGTCTTTGTGCCATATTACAGGTATTCCTATAGCTTGGCTATAACAAGGGTCGCTTTGCGAAACATGTTCGCCATCGCTGTTTCCGGCAATAGCTGAGATGAAATATGTAGTTTCGTAATCGGCACCACCGGGAATACTATTTCTGCAAAATTCGGTTGTAGTATTATATGCAAAAATATTAGCAGGATAGTTTCCATCGTGAATTGCAAATTCAAAAATATCATTAGCATCAGTATCATGATCTCCGTTATGTAAAGACTCACTAGTACATTCGGTTTGGCATAAATGAATAGGTTCTAGACTAGTCATAGTACCTGCATAAGTTACACAATCGCAAGTAAGAGATCCGTTAAGGATATGCTCTGAGCAGCCGTTAGCATCTGTAACCGTAATACTGTAATTGGTTCCTGAAGGGAAATCGTGAGTAAATGTTCCGGTAAAGTTATTGCTTCCAGTACCCCAGTCTGCACTAAATTGTGCAGGGTTTCCTGAAGAATTAGTAACATTAAAACTTACAGTAAAGTTTTCATTATTAGTATCGCATTCTTCGCTAAAATCGCTAATATTAATAATATCGTTAACAACAATTGTTATTTGGTCTTCGTCTCCACAAGTACCGGATATAGTGTAAGTAACATCGTGGCTACCTACTCCGGCATCAGATGGGGTAAAAGTATTTCCTTGAAGCCCGTTACTTGTAGATGACCAAACACCGCCTCCATTTGCTGCGGTAAGACTTACAGGAGGATCGTCAAGGCAGAATGGTCCTACCGGAGTAATAGTTGCATCAGCTTGACCAATTGTAATACTAGTGTTTGATGATTCAATGCAAGTTCCATAAGTAACAGTAACAGAATATGTATCAGAATCGTTAACTGAAATAGTTTGAGAAGTTTGTCCTGTACTCCAAAGGTATGTACATTCTGAAGAGCTTGCATCGGTTACCTCTGCTGTTAATTGTACAGGACCTGTACAAATATCTC
>JAVERJ010000305.1:0-2522 GCA_034007185.1 Candidatus Carbonibacillus sp.
TATTGATCATCACACCAAAGGCTTTGATGCACTGAGACGAATGGTATTATCGTACAAAGAGGATGATCTTTTGGCTGAGGCTGGTGTGTCACGCGATCAGCTGGATGCTCTATATGCTTATGTCGTTCAAGGACCGACGCGCGTGATCGCCGGGTATGGACTACAGCGCTATGAGCATGGTGGTCTCACCATTCGCCTGCTTGATGCGCTCATGGCGATGACGGGACAACTGGGTAGACAGGGCGCAGGCATCGATTATGCGCATACGGTGCTCGGAAGTACCGTCAGCACAGATCGTTTAACATTGAGTGATAAACGTTATGCTTACCGCCCGATTATCCGAGCCATGCAAGCGGATATTTTACCAACATTGAATGATCCACCGCTCGAAGTGCTGTATGTAACGCGAGCCAATCCTTTGGCGCAGGCGCCAGCACGTTCACGTCTTAAACAAGCTTATGAAAACATACCAGTAAAAATTGTTGTCGACCAATTCTTAACCGAAACAGCAGCGATCGCTGATTATGTGTTACCGGCGGCAACTGTATTTGAACAAAGCGATATCTATTATAGTTCGATGTGGCACGGATACATTCAGTATGCAGAACAGATTGTGCCCCCGCGTGGCGAAGCGCGACCAGAATGGGAGATCGTACGTGATTTAGCAACATTGTTAGGTGTCGGTGAAGATTTTCAATACACCCCGAACGATTACTGGAAAATGGCTTTGGGTCATGTGATGGATGAAGCAGATTTCAAACAGCTTTTTCATGATGGTTATTTCTTATTAACACCGGAGAAAACAGCATGGGAACAAAAAACTTTTTTAACCGATGACGGCAAGTTTCATTTTATAACATCCCTTCCTAAAACCATCGACATCGCCCGGGCAAAACATCCCCCTACGACGGTGCGTCTTGTAACCATTCATCCGCATAAATCGTTACACAGTCAACATAGGCGGCTGTTTGGAAGTGATCCAGCCGTTCGCATCAGTCCGTTGTTGGCTAAACAATTAGGGCTATCTGCTGGAGATTGGGTGCGTTTAAGCAATGATGGTGGAAGATTTGAAGGACGACTTGTCTATGAAGAAGCGATGCGAGACGATATCATTATCGTAGAAGAAGGCGTCTCCGATGGTGTGCATTTTATCAATGACCTTACACCGACGGCTCTTTCAGATCTCGGGGATGGGAGCACACAATATGAAACATTTGTAAAGATAGAAAAGATAGATCGCCCTAAAAACTTGTCCGCGTTTGAATCTAAGACGCTTAGCGTATGATCAAGATGAAAATGATGGTGACTGGAGCGTGTAACGATGTCGTTAAAATCAGCAGGAATCGTCGGATTACCCAACGTAGGAAAGTCCACATTATTTAATGCTTTGACCAAGGCTGGCGCAGAAGCTGCCAACTACCCTTTTTGTACAATCGAACCCAATGTCGGCATGGCTGAAGTGCCGGATCCAAGGTTAGAAAAACTGGCGGCGATGTTTCAACCAGAACGAGTCGTTCCAGCCATTTTTCGCTTTGTCGATATCGCTGGATTGGTAAAAGGGGCATCGCAAGGAGAAGGTTTGGGCAATCAATTTTTGTCGCATATACGAGAAGTCGATGCCATCATTCATGTTGTCCGTGCTTTTGAAGACCCTGATGTATCCCATGTGATGGGGAGCGTTGATCCATTACGTGATATTGAGATCATTGATACCGAACTTATTTTGGCGGATCTTGAATCGGTTGAGCGTCGTTTGAACCGCCTTGAACGTCTGAGCAAAAGCGGTGATGAACGCGCAAAAAATGAAAAATCGACCCTTCTTGCCCTTAAAGCGCATTTAGATCAAGGATACCCAGCGCGAACGTTTGTCCGAGATGAGACATCCGACGAGTGGATACGGACCCTTTTTTTGCTGAGCGATAAACCGGTATTATACGTGGCCAATGTAAGGGAAGACGACATTGTACATGGCGAGAAAAACGTATACGTTCAACAGATTGCCAAGCGCGCTGAAGCGGAACAAGCTGAAATGATTGTTATATCGGCGGATTTTGAGCAACAGATTGCTGGTCTGTCCCCAGAAGAACAAGCTATGTTTTTGGCAGACATCGGTCTTTCTGAACCTGGATTGCATCGACTGATACGGAGTGCCTATCATCTACTCAATTGGATTACGTATTTTACAGCCGGCGAAAAAGAAGTTCGCGCTTGGACCATTCAACAAGGAACCAATGCCAAAGACGCTGCGGGTGTCATTCATAGTGATTTTGCGCGTGGCTTTATTCGTGCGGAAGTCGTTTCCTACGATGATTTGATGCAAGCAGGTAGTATGGCCAGAGCAAAAGAATTGGGTCTTTTGCGTTTGGAAGGAGCGGGATACATCGTACGTGACGGTGATATTTGTCATTTTCGGTTTAACGTTTAAACCTGTTGTTGTTCTGTGATATTGTCATGTCATAACTGTTCAGAGAAAATGTCACTATGGGACAGGAGAAGATGACATTGACAAAAGCGGAACTGAA
>JAVERJ010000306.1:0-2515 GCA_034007185.1 Candidatus Carbonibacillus sp.
ATATCATCCTACACATCTTATCATCCTACACAGATCCTCACGTCAGATCGGCATGACGCTCGAATCCTTCTGTCCATCGTGTAAGCCATCGTGTAAAGGCTTGGTCAATGGAGCCACGATCACAACGGTTTCTGCAATACGATCATGCATCGCCCTTTTCTTCTTATCAAAAACAATCATCCAGTAACCAAATCCAAAAAAGAACAGAGAGGCCACGCGGCCAATTGTCTCTCTCAAAACGATCGCTCCAAACGATCGTTCTTTCCCGTCAGACATCTCAACCCGGATCCCCATCACCATTTTCCCCAGCGTCTGTCCAAAAACAAACGTCATCAAGATAAAATAGCTCAAGATGAGAACAAACCAAAGGAGAAACATCATAGACGTCTCCGGTCCCAACCATGTAAAGAAAATGTTTTCAGTGATTCCGAGGACGAACCAATCAATGAGGTAAGCAAACAAACGCACCCAAAAACCAGCAAAACGCTCCATCCCCGCCAACTCCTTCAATCGACGTATTTGAGACTGTCATGATGAATAGGAACGCGAACATAACATCCTTCTAACGCCATATGAACCACAGTTTAGGTGTGCGCTCTTGAGTCAATAATTTTTCTAAACCGTTGGCCAGACGACTGAGCGGCTCATCAGAGGGTGCTTTAAGACTTTCTATCCAGCCCGGTAAAAAAGTGCTTTTCTTTTCACGATACTCGATCAGGCGTGCTTCATCTAGTTTTGCCAAACTTTTAGCCTCGATCACAGCACGCTCAAAGTCCCCAAGATCGTCTATTAAACCCAAACGAAGCGCCTGTGAACCGGTATACACCGCCCCCGTCGCAATATCCATCACCTTTTCTAAGGACATGTGCCTTCTCTCACTGACCAGACTGACAAAGTGCGTAAAGGTATCATCGATAATGCCTTGAAAAGCCTGTCGCGCTTCTTCCGTCACTGGTTGCAACGGATCGCCCATGTCTTTTAAAGGACCACTCTTGAAGACAACTTCCTCATAACCGATGGTTTTAGCAAGCGCCCCATAATTGGGGAGCGTCATAATAACGCCAATGCTTCCCGTCAGTGTATCCGGGTAAGCAATGATCTTATCAGCGGCTAAAGAGATGTAATAACCTCCAGAAGCAGCAACCGAACCCATGCTGACCACCACCGGTTTGCCACGATGCTCTTTAAAACGAAGGACCGCGCGATATAGGGCATCCGAGGCAACGACCGAACCTCCGGGACTGTTCACTTTAAGGATGATCGCTTGAACGGCGTCATCTTTTTCAGCCTGCTTTAACGCTCTTTCAATCGCAGAAAGAGAAAACGTAGACGTCCCAAACAGATCAAGACTGTCCGTCGCTTCATCAATCACGCCTTGAATCGATATCACGACGATCTTATGCCTGCCCTCTCCGTCTATTGTCACTTCTTCAAGCGGCGGTAACGCACCTTCTGTTAAGGTCGTCGAACGTTCTTCCGTTGTCAACACATTGTTAGCAATGACTGAAACAGCAACCAATACCCCGATGATGATAAGGGCGATGACTTGATTTTTCTGCATCCGCTGCATCCTCCCCTTCTCTATCTTCTATTTTAATCTTCATCTTCAAAGCTTTGATCGATCGTTATCTACTCCGAAACCGAAGCTAATCTCAGTCTAGAAAAGTACGATACGTTTGTCAATGACAAAAAAAAGAGCCCAAGACACAGGATGGGCCTTGGGATCGATGCTCTTGTGCTAATCATCGCGTTCAGCAAGATATACAGGTCGCGGTTCAAGACCAGAAAAAGGTCGAACAAGACGATTGTCTACACTGTTATACACGATAAAAACATTGCTCCGGGGAAATGGTGTGATGTTACCGTTGGAGCCGTGCATGATGTTCGCATCAAAGAAGAGTACCGAACCGGCATTCCCGAGAGCCATATCAATGCCATATTCTTGGACAAGCCGCCTTAAACTCTCTTGATCCGGGACACCATACATTTGCTTTTTTAAAGAAGTTTTATAATGTGCTTCCGGTGTTTTACCGACACAGCTAATAAAGACATGGTGTGAACCAGGAATCAGCATTAACGGTCCATTAAAGGGATAATTGTCTTCCAGCGCGATGGAAACACTCAAGGCGCGCATACGGGGCATCCCATCTTCGACATGCCATGTCTCAAAATCTGAATGCCAGTAAAACTCTTTGCCATGGAAGCCACTTTTATAGTTTATACGCGATTGATGAATCATGACATCGGTTCCTAAAATCTGCCGCACCCGTGATACAATCCGATCATCGTAAGCTATTTCGCGAAACACGGGGTTGTTTTTGTGAACGCGAAATATGGAACGAATCGTATCACTGTTGGGTTCACGCACGACGTAATCTTCATCCGACGTCTTATACGCGTTCCATGCCTGCCGCAATGCTTCGCGCATCCGTTCCACTTCTCCAGCGCTAAACAGATTTTCAAACAGTAGATAACCATTTTTTTCATAAAAATGAAGTTGGCTTTGTTCCAGAGG
>JAVERJ010000020.1:0-16558 GCA_034007185.1 Candidatus Carbonibacillus sp.
ACCAGCTCATAGCGCCCCCCCTTCCATGTCCAAGGCTGCTTGCTGATAACATATGCCTCGATGGAAGGTGAGCCTTCCATCTCTTGCGATGTCACCGCTTGCTGGAAAGATTCCGCACTATCCAAAAGCAATGTGCCATTCGCCGTATAAAGCCATAGACGGACAGCATTGAGCTGAGCCATCTCCTTTAAACGATGCTCAAGTGCGTAAAACGTCTCAGGCGGATGTTCATTTAAAACATAAGTTAACAGTGCTCCATCTTGCGCAAGCCTTTTTTCAAGTTCATTTTCTAATGTATGCGCACTTAAATACTGATAAAACAAAAAAAGGGCAAACAAAGAAAAAAGCATCACACCCAGCACACCAAACGTCAATCGGACGCGAAGTGTATTCATTCTAGTCCCTCTGGGCGATCTTCTAGTTTGTAACCCAGGCCACGTACCGTTTTGATATATTTTGGCTGTTTCGGATCGCGTTCGAGCTTTTCTCTTAAATGACTGACGTGAACATCAACGATACGGGAATCCCCCATGAAGTCATAATTCCAGACATGATTTAAAAGCTGTTCGCGAGAGAGGACTTTGCCGCGATGACGAGCCATATAAAAAAGCAGATCGTATTCTTTAGGTGTGAGATCGATGGCCTCTCCGCCGCGCAAGACTTCATAACGAAGCAGATCGATCTCTAACTCACCGATTTGAATCGGGTTTTTGTCTCTATCGTCTTCCTCAACACCGTCTCCGTTGGCGACAGTGGTCGTTGTCTCAATGCGCCTGAAAATCGCTTTAATGCGCGCCAGCACTTCTCGAATGCGAAAGGGCTTGGTAATATAATCATCGGCACCCAGCTCCAGCCCTAGGACTTTATCCAGCTCTTCATCACGTGCTGTGATCATCACGACGGGCGTTTTAATGTTTAAAGCCCGAAGGCGCTTTAAAACGTCCATACCATCGATACCAGGAAGCATCAAGTCGAGGAGAATGAGGTCGGGAGAAGCTTCTTCGATGCGCACGAGTGCATCCCGTCCATCACCACTTGTCATCACTTCATAACCGGCTTTTTCAAGATTAAATTGAAGCAACGTAACGATCGAAGGCTCATCATCGACGATTAAAATCCTTTTCATCCGCGCTTCCTTCCTAGCCGTTAAAAAATATTGAAGATCGGTTCTGTTCATTATCATATCATGAGAAGGCATTAAAAAAAAGCCGTACACATCGGTACGGCTAAGGTATTCAACGAAATGCATATGCATGAGGTCTTAGGAAAGACCAATAGCAGCCATAACTTTACGCACAGATTGAACAGAACGATCAAATGCTGCCTGTTCGGACTCTGTAAGTTCTAAAGATAAGATTTTTTCTACGCCACTTGCACCAAGCACGACGGGTACACCGACATACAAGTCGTGGTGCCCGTATTGCCCTTCAAGATAAGCGATCGCTGGTAAAATCCGTTTCTGATCGAGAAGCACCGCTTCAGCCATTTCTGTAAGCGATGCAGCCGGCGCATAATAGGCTGAGCCACTGCCGAGAAGAGAAACGATTTCCCCGCCGCCTTTTCGCGTGCGTTCGACGATTTTTTCAATCGTCTCCGCATCAAGCCATTGTTCAAGGGGGATGCCACCGACATAGGAGTAACGAATCAGCGGCACCATATCATCACCATGGCCACCCAGAACAAAACCGGTGACATCGCGCACGGATACGCCTGTGGCCTCAGCGACAAACGTCCGAAAACGCGCCGTGTCCAAGACACCGGACTGACCGAAAACACGCTCTTTAGGAAAGCCTGTCGTTTGATACGCCACATAGGTCATCACATCAGCCGGATTGGAGAGTACGAGTACAAGCGCCTGTGGGGCATGCACTTTGATCTGCTCTGATACTTGGCGGACGATGCCAGCATTCGTGCTGACCAAATCGTCACGGCTCATACCTGGTTTTCTCGCAATTCCTGCCGTGATGATCACGAGATCTGCGCCTTGGATATCTTCATACGAAGACGTCCCTGTGATGGTGACATCGCGGCCAAGAACCGGCATCGCTTCTTGCATGTCGAGCGCTTTACCTTTGGTCGGCGATTCTTGCTGAGGAATATCGACTAAAACGATATCACCGAGCCCTCGTTCAGCCAACATAAAGGCTGTTGTGGCACCGGTAAAACCCGCCCCAATCACAGCAATTTTTCGACGTGTCATAAAAATACCTCCTTTTTATTAAAAGATGGCTTTATCCGCGATCGCTCAAGCGATCGTTACATGTTGGCAAGCGATCGTTACATATTGGCAATCAGACGGTCTCCAAACTCGGATGTTTTCACTTCTGTAGCACCGTCCATTAAACGTGCAAAATCATAGGTTACTGTTTTTTCAGCAATCGTTTTTTCCATCGCCTTGATAATCAAATCGGCAGCTTCGGTCCACCCCATATACCTTAACATCATCTCACCCGATAAAATAACTGAAGACGGATTGACCTTGTCGAGCCCCGCATATTTAGGCGCCGTGCCATGCGTCGCTTCAAATACGGCGTGCCCCGTCACATAATTGATATTAGCACCGGGTGCAATGCCAATTCCCCCAACTTGTGCAGCCAAAGCATCGGATATATAATCACCATTTAGATTCATCGTAGCAATGACATCAAACTCTTCCGGACGTGTCAACACTTGCTGCAAGAAAATATCGGCGATGGTATCTTTAATGAGAATTTTCCCAGAGGCCAGCGCTTCGTGTTGTGCGGCGTTGGCCGCTTCAACACCATGTTCTGCTTTAATGGCATCATACTGCTCCCATGTAAAGACATGATCCGCATACGCCTCGTGGGCAACTTCATAACCCCACTGCTTAAACGCACCTTCGGTGTATTTCATGATGTTTCCCTTGTGGACCAGCGTAACACTTTTTCGACCATATAAAAGCGCATAGTCGATGGCCGAACGAACGAGCCTTTTGGTGCCTTCTTCCGAGACGGGTTTAATACCAATCCCACTCGTTTCCGGGAAACGAATTTTTTTAACACCCATCTCCTCTTGCAAAAAACGAATGATTTTGCGAACCTCTTCGCTTCCGGCTTTCCATTCAATACCGGCATAAATATCTTCCGTATTTTCACGGAAAATGACCATATCGACATGCTCAGGATGTTTGACAGGGGAAGGAACGCCGGGAAAATGACGGACTGGTCGAACGCAAGCATATAAATCCAGTTCTTGGCGGAGCGCCACATTGAGCGATCGGATACCGCCGCCGACAGGTGTCGTAAGCGGTCCTTTGATGGCAACGATATACGAACGAATCGCTTCTAACGTATCTTCCGGTAACCACTCACCAAACGTATGATAGGCTTTTTCTCCGGCATACACTTCAAACCAGACGATACGTCTTTGCCCGCCATAAGCCTTATCGACTGCTGCATCCAAAACCCGAGAGGCAGCGCGCCAAATATCGGGTCCAGTTCCATCCCCTTCAATAAAAGGAATGATCGGCTCATCCGGAACATAAAGCTTACCATCTTGCATACGCACCGGCTGACCTTCACTCGGCGGTGTTAAATGTTTAAACATACGATAAATCCCCTTCCCTACAGCGTTGGTGCCTACCACCGTTTAACCCCGTTCGGACAACGGCACATAATGCACACCGACTGGTCCGACGTATTCGGCACGCGGGCGGATAAGACGATTATCCGCATATTGTTCCAAAATATGGGCCGTCCAGCCAGCCATCCGGCTCATTGCAAAGATCGGTGTAAAAAGATCCCGTGGAATCCCAAGGCTGTGGTAGACCGACGCCGAATAAAAATCAACGTTGGGTTTTAAACCTTTCGTCTCCGTCACGATCTTTTCAATCATAACAGACATTTCATACCATTTGCTTTCACCCACGATGTTTGTCAACTTCTCGGACATCAGCCGCAAATGTTTGGCGCGTGGATCCCCATCTTTGTAGACGCGATGCCCAAAACCCATGATACGTTCTTTTTTTGTAAGCTTGTCCTTAATGTAAGCTTCCACTCGATCGGGTGCACCGATCTCTTCCAGCATCGCCATCACAGCTTCATTGGCGCCTCCGTGCAGCGGTCCTTTGAGGGCCCCCATCGCCGATGTCACACCAGAATACATATCGGAGAGGGTCCCAACCGTCACGCGCGCAGCAAAAGTAGAAGCATTGAGCTCATGATCGGCATGAAGCACAAGCGCTTTATCGAGCGCCATCACAGCAATCGGATCCGGCTCGACGCCATTTAACATATAAAGGAAATTATAAGCGATGCTTTGATCAGCTTGTGGCTCTAACGGTTCTTTCCCCGAACGTATCCGCGCCCACGCCGCTACAAGCGTCGGCATTTTGGCTACGAGCCGTGTCGCTTTACGCAAGTTTGCCTCCTCAGACATATCTTGAGCTTCGGTGTCAAAAAGTGCAAGCGCTGACACTGCGGTCCGAAGCAGTGCCATCGGATGAACGTCTCGAGGCGACAAGCGCATCATTTCTAAAATAGCTGGATGTACAGATGCATTGGCACCGAGCGCACGCTTTAAATCTTCCAGAGCCTTTGCCTTAGGCAATGTCCCATGCCAGAGTAAATAAACAACTTCTTCAAAATTTGATTGTTCCGCCAATTCATCAATATGGATACCCCGATAAGCCAATACGCCATCGATGATCGAACTGATGCTTGACGTTGAAGCAACGACACCTTCTAACCCTTTGGCGACCGTCGTCATCCGTCCCACCCTTTCCCTTTGACATGATTTTTGGGGCAGTGCCTTACCGTTTTCAGCGCCTCAGTCCAACTCTTATTCATCCGTTCCGAGTAGAGCTCACCGTGTGAAAACGGTAACGTCCTTCTCCTCTATCATATACGATTTAGGGTGATTTGTGAAGTATTTTAAAATCGTGGTTCATCCTATGAAACATAACCATTGAAACAGAACCATGCTGACTGAGTATGACGGGTATTGATCAAGGGCGTGGGATCTGTTCCAGATGGCGGTAAGCTTCCGACCAATGTTTCTTAAGCGACACCGGATGAAACGAAGCATTCACCCAGACAAGCTTCGTCTCGCCCCGTGCCAATAAAACCCCGTCGTCTAACCGGACAATGTGATAATTAAAGACAACACGGAGGGGCGTCAGACGGGTTAACGTTGTTTGGATCTCCAACGTTTCATCATAATGCGCGCTTTTGATATACTGCACCGTCGCATCGGTCAGTGGAAGCAGAAGGCCGCGTTGTTCAAAGGCACGGTATGGTTGCCAATGCCTTTCAATCCAAGCCGCCCGCCCCATTTCAAAATAGGACAAATAATGTGGATGGTAGACAACGCCCATTTGATCGGTCTCACTGTAGCGCACCTTGAACTGAGTCACCGTCGTATTGCCTGGTATATGAAATGTATTTTCCCCTACCGCCACTGATTTCACTCCTTTGAACTTTCGAAGATCCCATGTGTTCGACGATTATAAAACGCGTGCTTGTCCCATATAAATATGGCCATGCCGGGCGTCAACCGTGATTTCCATACCTGATTGAAACGTTTCCGTTGCTCTTTCTACACCGACAATCACCGGGATGCCTAATGAAATACCGATCACTGCCGCGTGCGACGTAAGCCCCGCTTCTTCAGTAACGACAGCACCTGCGCGACTGATGAGGTCGACCATATCTCGATCGGTCGCGCGCGCAATCAATATATCACCGTCCTGCATGGATAAGCGATCGTCCGGTGAACGATAGACAAAGACGCGACCGGTTCGAATGGCATCACCGATCCCTTGACCTTTAGCCACCACTTCGCCAATCACGTGCACTTTCATCAGATTGGTCGTCCCGGGTTCCCGAAGCGGCACACCCGCTGTGATGATGACCAGATCCCCACGACGCACAAGTTTTTGCCGAAGCGCAAGATCAATCGCTTCAACCAGCATCTCATCGGTCGCCGATTGGGTGGAACCCAAAAGCGGGATCACACCATACACGAGTTTCAAACGTCGTACGACGCGATCATGCGGCGTGACAGCGATGATCGGAACAGAAGGGCGATATTTGGCGACCATCCGCGCAGTATGACCGCTTTCTGTCGGCGTCACGATGGCCGTTGCCCCCAAGGTTGAAGATGCTGTACAGGCCGAGCGGCTGATCATATCGGTGACAGATACCGATCCGTTGGCATGTCGCAGACGTTCGCCAAGACTGTCCTTAAGCGCTTCTTCCGTCCGTTCAGCAATACGCGCCATCGTTTGCACGGATTCCAGAGGATACCGTCCAGCGGCCGTTTCACCTGATAACATCACGGCATCCGTTCCGTCAAAAATAGCATTGGCCACATCGCTCGCTTCAGCCCGTGTCGGACGCGGTCTCGATTGCATCGAATCAAGCATTTGCGTCGCTGTAATGACCGGTTTACCAGCCAAATTGGCCATATGAATCAGCCGTTTTTGAATGAGGGGGACATCTTCGGCTGGAATCTCCACACCCAAATCGCCACGCGCGACCATCAGACCATCTGCAACTGCCAAAATTTCTTCGGCATGTTGAACACCTTCAGCATTTTCAATTTTAGCGATCACACCAATTTCTTGACCACGTTCTTCCAAAATGCGACGAATGGCAAAAATATCGTCTGCCTTTCTCACAAATGAAGCGGCAATCCAATCGAGATGGTGATCCATTGCAAAATGAATATCCGCAATATCTTTTTCTGTGACTGCTGGTAAGTCTAAGGCGACACCTGGAATATTCACACCTTTTTTATTTTTGAGGATACCGCCGTTTTGCACACGGCAGACGACATCCTCCCCTTGAATCCGTTCCACCTTTAAGGCTATGAGGCCATCATCGAGCAAGATGCTCTGGCCGAGCTTCACATCGCGACTCAGATATTTGTAACTCACATGGATGCGTTCAGCGGTGCCGACAATCGGTTCTGAGGTGAGCACGATGGTTTGATCTTGCAGGAGTTCGATCTTTCCACCTTCGACATCTCCCGTCCGTATTTCCGGTCCTTTAGTATCGAGCATGATGGCAACCGTTTTTCCGATGTTTTTTTCTACTTGGCGTATGCGCCGGATACGCTCCGCATGTTCTTCGTGCGTCCCATGAGAAAAATTAAGCCGCACAACATCACAGCCGGCTTCTATAAGAGATGTAAGCATCTCCAACGACTCACTCGCCGGACCGATGGTACAGACGATTTTTGTCCGTCGCATGATCATCCTGATTCAGGGCACAACAGCATATGTTGTTAAACCGCCGAATCAGTTCTTCACCTCCTTTGGTGTAATTCTTTCAATACATTCCGCTTGATCGAGCTCTTCAGTAGGCGCACCTTTTGCTAAATCGAAAGCATTTTAGCCAAGTCAGACAAATCTTGTTGGACATGATGTTGACCGTTGAGCGCCTCTGCAAACGGTACAGCAACAAGATCGCCTTTTTGAGTCCCGACCATCTGACCACTGGCACCATCGAGCAACAGTTCTACTGCCTGCGCTCCTAATCGCGATGCTAAAACCCGGTCAAACATCGTCGGTGATCCGCCACGTTGAATATGTCCGAGCACCGAAGCACGCGTTTCAAAACCGGTTAAAGCCTGAATGCGATTGGCAAACTGGACCCCGCTTGCCGCGCCTTCGGCCACCACGATGATGCTGTGCTTTTTCCCTCGTTTTTTCGTCTTGAGCAAATGCGCGGCGATTTTTTCAAGATCATACGGCACTTCCGGAATAATGATCCATTCTGCACCTGCCGCTAGACCCGCCCAAAGCGCAATATCCCCTGCTGAGCGCCCCATCACTTCAATCACAAACGTACGTTCATGAGAGGTCGCTGTATCTCGAATGCGGTCAATGGCATCAACCACGGTATTGACCGCAGTATCAAAGCCAATCGTAAAATCCGTATAAGCGATGTCGTTATCGATGGTGGCGGGGATACCGATCGTCGGTATCCCAAGAGTATGTAGACGCTCTGCCCCCCGCAAGGAGCCATCACCGCCTATGACAATCAGTCCGTCGACGTCACGTTTTTTTAAAATATCGACTGCTCGTTTTTGGCCTTCTTCCGTCATAAACTGCGTACTCCGCGCGGTTTGAAGAATGGTTCCGCCGCGATGAATAATATCCCCGACTGAACGCAGATGCATCGGTCGAAACTGTTCTTCCATCAACCCTTGATAACCATACGTAATGCCTAAGACATCGACTTCGTGAAAAATTGCACTTCTTACCACGGCGCGGATGGCCGCGTTCATCCCCGGGGCATCCCCGCCGCTCGTTAAAAGTGCAAGGCGTTTCATCCTGATCCCTTCTTTCAAACAATCTCTTACTGATCCATGTCTAAAAAAGATGAAACTGCACCCATACGCCGAAATTTTTCGTATCGCTCGTTTACCAGTGCCTCCGGGGAAAGCGTCATGAGCGCTTTAAGATGTCTTAAAATAGCTTCTTTGATCGCTTTAATGGCGGCTGTTTTATCTTGATGAGCACCGCCCAACGGTTCTGGAATCACCTCATCAATCACGCCAAGTTCCAGAAGATCTTGAGCGGTAATGCGCATCTCGCGCGCTGCTTTTTCTGCAAGGGCCGCATCTTTCCATAGAAGGGCTGCCGCTCCTTCTGGAGAGATCACCGAATACCAAGCGTGTTCGAGCATCAGCACACGGTTTCCCACGCCGATCCCGAGCGCTCCGCCGCTCGCCCCTTCCCCTACAATGACTACGATAACCGGAACAGTCAGTGCCGCCATCGCTTTTAAGTTTTCAGCGATGGCTAGACTTTGACCGCGTTCTTCTGCTGCTTTTCCAGGATAAGCACCCGGTGTGTTAACAAGCGTGATCACAGGTCTTCCGAACTTTTCGGCTTGGCGCATCAGACGAAGTGCCTTTCGATAGCCTTCAGGGTGGGGCATACCAAAATTACGAGCAATATTTTCTTTCGTGTCCCTTCCTTTCTGATGCCCGATCAGCGTGACGGGTATGCCTTCTAAAAAACCGATGCCCCCCACCATCGCAGGGTCATCACCATAAACCCGATCACCATGCAGCTCCAAAAAGTCACTCAACATCGCACTCGCGATCTCCAACGTCGTCGGACGTTCCATATGACGGGCGATCTGCACCTTCTGCCAAGGTGACAAATTTTCATAAAGGGCAGTGCGCAGTTCCTTTTGTTTTTCTTCAAGGGCTGTGATCTCTTGTGTCAAGTCAATCCCGCTTTCTTTCATGAAGGCCTTAAGTTCCTCAATTTTTCGCTCCAGCGCCTTCAGTTGCTTTTCAAAGCTTAGCTCCGTCGCCATGCTCCCACCCCCTTTGCTGATGAACCGCAATCACCCGGCCGAGCACATCGCGCATATCTTTACGAGCGACAACTCGATCGAGCTGTCCGTGACGCAGTAAGAACTCTGCGGTCTGAAAATCTTCAGGAAGTGCTTCCCGAATGGTCTGTTCGATGATGCGCCTGCCAGCAAAACCGATCAGTGCTCCCGGTTCCGCAAAGAGGTAGTCGCCGAGCATGGCAAAGGAAGCAGAGACACCCCCTGTTGTTGGATGGGTCATCACGGAAATAAAAAGACCCCCTGCGGCCTCAAAGCGGGCCAGCGCCGCCGACGTTTTGGCCATCTGCATGAGACTTAAAATGCCTTCCTGCATGCGCGCTCCGCCAGAAGCGGAAAAAATGATCAAGGGATAATGTTTGATGCGTGCATTTTCAATGGCTCGGGCAATCTTCTCACCGACAACTGACCCCATCGATCCCATGATAAAGCGGCTGTCCATCACCGCCATAACGACCGGATGGCCTTTGATCGTTCCTTCGCCGGTCAAGACAGCTTCTGTCATCCCCACTTTTTCCATCGTTTGTTCCAATTTTTCACGGTATGTCGGAAAAGAAAGCGGATCGGTACTCACAAGGTCCATGTCGTACTCAAAATAAACCCCGCCATCCAATGTTAAACGAAACCGTTCTGGGGCGCTCATCGGAAAATGATACCCGCATTTGGGACAAACATACAGGTTTTGCGCCAGCTCTTTTTTATACAAAATAGCCCCACACGACTTACATTTTTCCATCAACCCATCCGGCACAGCATCGTGTTCGGATCGTGTCTCTTTACGGACAGACGATGTCGTTGTGGAAGGCAACGTTGCGTATTGACGTTTTTTGCTTTTGGTAAAAAATTCTCGCCAGTTCAAGCTCTGGCCTCCTTTATAAAGCGTTTCCCTTAAGACGTCTTACGGTCATCTCGTAAATCTCATCTGGATCACGCCTTACGCGGGCCACACCCGTTTCAATGGCTGCTTTGGCCACAGCCTTAGCCACAAGTGGCGCAACTTCAGGATCAAAGGGTGAAGGGATAATATAATCAGGGTGAAGCTTTTCTTCAGAAATACGCTCTGCAATGGCATATGCTGCTGCAAGCTTCATCTCTTCATTAATCGTCGTGGCGCGCGTATCAAGCGCTCCGCGAAAGATCCCCGGGAAAGCTAGAACATTATTCACCTGATTCGGGAAATCCGAACGTCCCGTACCAATGACGCGGGCGCCTGCCGCCTTGGCTTCATCTGGCATGATTTCTGGAATCGGATTGGCCATCGCAAAGATGATCGGATCATCGGCCATGCTACTGATCATCTCCGGTGTCAGTGCACCAGCAACCGATACTCCGATAAAGGCATCCGCACCGACCAGCGCATCGACGAGCGTTCCTGTCAGTCTCCGGCGATTGGTAAGCCGGGCGATCTCTTCTTTAATCGGGTTCATCCCTTCCGTGCGTCCTTCGTAAATGATCCCTTTAGTATCCACCATCGTAATATGACGCACACCGACCGATAACAGCAATTTGACGATCGCTACGCCTGCAGCACCCGCGCCGCTCACAACGACACGTATATCAGGGAGCGCCTTACCAACGATTTTTAGTGCGTTTATCATACCTGCCAAGGTTACAATGGCTGTCCCATGCTGATCATCATGAAAAACGGGGATATCCAATGTTTTCTTAAGTTGTTCTTCAATCTCGAAACATTTCGGTGCAGCAATATCCTCTAAATTAATACCCCCAAATGTCGGCGCGATGCGCTGCACCGTAGCGATAATATCTTCAGGCGAATCACTTTTAAGTACGATGGGGAAAGCATCGACATCAGCAAAAGATTTAAACAAAAGGGCTTTCCCTTCCATGACCGGCAGCGCTGCTTCTGGCCCGATATTCCCGAGTCCCAACACCGCCGTACCATCAGAGACAACCGCAACAAGATTGCCCTTGATCGTATACTCATAGACGCGTTTTCGATCTTCGTAAATATCCTTACACGGTTCTGCCACCCACGGGGAATATGCTAAAGACAAGTCCCTGGCATTTTCAAGTTTGACTTTGGAGGCAATACGCATTTTGCCACCATGTTCACGATGCAGACGCAGTGCTTCTAAGCGCATATCTTGCATCATCGCTCTCCTTTCTCGGCCTACGTCCGCATCATATGCCGGTGCGGCGTGCCTTTTTCTCTCATTCCATTATAACATGTACCAATCACTTGACAACGGTATGCAAAGGTTATAACACGCTTGTCTCATATCACAACAGCATCATCCCCCAAAAGACGGCGAACGGCTTTCAAAAAAGACAAAGAAGGATTGACTGCGTACTTTGGAGAAAGCGCCAACGTTTTATTTTCATCGGGATCATATAAAATGACCTGACGATCACCGGGATGTGCCAGCAAAATATGTTTGAGCTTTCGATCTTTGCCGAGTAGGCGATCGGCTGCACTAAGGCGGATAAACACGCGGCGAGCGTCACGCTTTGACATGTTTGCGACCGCACGAAGGCGTGTTTTTTTCAAAAGATCTTCCAAATCATAAACATGACGAACGATCATACGGCGCTGATTGTCACGTTCTACGCTTTCAACCGAAAAAGCATAAAGAGAACCGAGCGACAGCCTAAAACGCTCTGTCTCATAGACATCGGGAAATACCGTTACCCACACCTCACCCGTCATATCACCGAGTAAAAGGCTGGCCATCGGTCGATTTTGACGCGTTTTTTTAGGAACGATCCGGCGCACTTCAGCGGCCAGAAGAAATCTTTGTCCTACCCTCATATCTGGAAAATCGGAGATTGTTACAAAACTTGGATCATCCAAAAGTTCGACATAGGCAGCAAGGGGATGGGGCGCAAAACTGTATCCGAGAACATCTTCTTCGTGTCTTCTTTTTTCTTCTTCTGTCAGTGGCTCAACCGTTACGGCGAGATGATCGAGCGCCTCAGCATCAGACTGCGATGTTGAAAACAGTTCGCCTTGCTCACGAGATTTTTTTTGTTGTTCAGCGCGTTTCATCCAGTCATCGAGCGCCGCCAGCATCCGCGCACGATCACTGTGAAAGACATCAAAAGCACCACTTAAAACGAGCACTTCTAAGACACGTCGACTCAAATGACGGGCAGGAAGGCGCACAATAAGATCGTAGATCCCCTGATACGCACCGTTCTTCCGCTCTTCCACGATAGCTTCAGAAGCCGCAGGCCCGATTTGTTTGATGGCTAAAAACCCAGTCCGTATATGCTTTCCTTCCACCGTAAAACGGGACCCCGAGCGGTTAATATCGGGCGGCAGGAGGGTAAACCCCTCACGCCTTAACGATTGTACATACTCAACGATTTTTTCTTGCTGACCGATGACGCTATTTAAAAGCGCGGTCCAGAAAAAGAGCGGATAATGTGCTTTGAGATACGCCGTCTGATAGGCAATTTTAGCGTAAGCGACGGAATGCGAACGGTTAAACCCATAATCCGCAAAACGCACGATTAAATCATAAACTGCTTTGGCCACATCGCGCGCATACCCCCGATCGACGGAACGTCGAATAAAGCGATCTTCTTCTTCCATGAGCGTCTTGCGATCTTTTTTCGAGATGGCGCGTCTTAAAAGATCCGCTTCGGCCAATGTGTACCCAGCTAAACGGGCGGCAATGCGCATGATCTGTTCTTGATAGACAATGACCCCATACGTCGGTTCTAAAATCGGGGCAAGGTCAGGATGGGGATACGTCACTTTTCTGCGACCATGTTTGGCTGATGTATACAAAGGAATATGATCCATCGGACCCGGACGATAAAGTGCCAAAACAGCGACGATGTCTTCAAAATGTGACGGTTTAAGCTCTCTTAACACGCGTTTCATCCCCGAGGACTCAAGTTGAAAAACACCATCCGTATCTCCGCGCGAAAGAAGCGCGTAAGTCTTTGGATCGTCCTCAGGTAACGTCTCTAACACTGGACGAAAGCCGTGCGCATGTTCGACCATGCGCAGCACATCATCAATGAGCGTCAAATTCCGGAGCCCTAAAAAATCCATTTTCACGAGACCAAGGCGCGCGACATCATCCATATCATACTGCGTCTGTACGCCCACACCATCACTCGTCGGGGCCAGAGGCACCAGCGACGTCAGTGGAACAGCGCTGACTACAACACCGGCAGCATGGGTCGACGTATGCCGCGGCAGCCCTTCGATGGCGCGTACCAAGCGCATCAGTGTGCGATACTTTTCAGAACGTTCCACCATATCCTTTAAACTGTGATCGGCGAGCGCTTCATCGAGCGTAATACCAGGTGTCGCCGGTATTCGCTTGGCCAACGCGTCAACTTCATTCAATGGATACGCTAAAACGCGTCCGATGTCGCGAATCGAAGCGCGCACCCCCATCGTTCCAAACGTTCCGATATGGGCCACGTGATCTTTTCCGTAGCGCTCAAAGACATAACGGATCACTTCTTCACGCCGATCATCAGCAAAATCGATATCGATATCGGGGAGAGACAACCGTTCAGGGTTTAAAAAACGTTCGAACAAAAGCTGGTGCTTGAGCGGATCGACATCCGTTATGCCTAAGACATAGGCGACAAGCGATCCAGCACTTGAACCTCTTCCGGGACCGACGGGTATGCCCCGTGATTTGGCTTCTGCAATAAAATCCCAAACAACAAGAAAATAATCCGCAAAGCCCATCTTCCCGATAATGGCGAGCTCATCTTTCAAACGCATCGATACGGTCTCTGATAAATCTGGACCGTAACGCTTGCGCGCCAACGTAAACGTGAGCATTTCAAGCACAGCATGTGTGTTTTTTAAATCCACGCCAGATGTGACCTGGATCTTAGGCTGCGCTATTGATCCCCCCTCAGCGAAGACCGCCTGAAGACGCGGCGAATCTAAAGGATAGCGCGGCATCTTAGGCGTTGCATCCGGAAGTAGAAGCTGAATGCGTTCGGCAACGCTAACCGTCGCAAGACGCGCTTCCACCGACCAAGGTATCCTTTCTTCCATCTCCTCAGGCGATGCGAAATGGTATCCAGTGGCGCGAAGCCGTGGGCGATTCGGATCATCCAGCTTTGTACCAGAATGGATGGCCATTAACACATCTTGAGCGAGCGCTTCATCTTCAGTCAAATAGTGCACATCGTTGGTAGCAATGAGCGGCAGATGAAGCTTTTTGGCCATTTGTACAAGCAACTGGTTCACTTTTTTTTCTTCTAACAGTCCGTGATCCATCACTTCTAAATAAAAACGCTCCTGCCCCAAAAAGGTCGAGAGCTTTATTGAAAGTTCTACCGCACGTTCAAAATGTCCTTCCAATAAAAGTTGGCTGATCTCGCCTTCCATCCCTCCGCTTAAAGCGATCAACCCATCGCCATGCTTAAAAATATCATCCAATGATAGCGGTCCTTCGAGTTGGACAGCAGTGGACAAAGCGACCAACGAACGATACCCTGTCATGTTTTCAGCTAGTAATATAAGTGTCGGTGGTGCATCTCCCATCTGCATAAACATAGGCTGATGCGCAAGCTCCAAGCCGATGATTGGCTTTAAGCCATACGATAAGGCGAGATCATAAAATTTAATAGCCCCATAGAGATTGTTGCGGTCCGTCATCGTAACAGCAGACATCCCCATTTTCTTAGCCGTTTCCATCAGTCGATGAAGACGAACGGTACTATTCAAAAGAGAGTATTCGGTATGGACATGCAGATGAATGAACGCCGTCATGACCTACCGTCCTTTCTAGACCTGCAATATGTATCAAATGGATCTCGATGTTCATATGTTGGGACATGACCACCCCTCGATCAGCATACGATGAAAATAAAGGGGTGAGTCCATTTTATGATACGCTTGATTACGATTTATTTCATCGCCTTTGGCATAACCCTTGGTGGTACATTTCTTGCCGGACTCTCAGCGCTTCTCACCCGGCAAGCGCCATTTGAACTGATGAAAGACGTCGCCCAAGATCTCAAATTTTGGGCGATCATTGCAGCCATCGGTGGGACGTTTGAAGCTTTAAGAGGCATCGAAGAAGGGTTCTTAGGAGGACAGTATTCCTCCTTATTACGACAAATCTTTTATTTTTTTGCTGCCTTTTTCGGCGCAAATACAGCCAGTGGTCTGATTGTCACCTTGATTCGTTCGCTTTCATCCTGAGATCCTGATCCTATGTTTAAGAAAAGTGGTGCCAACCAATGGTGATCCTTGAACGAGCATCCAAACAATTTATCGTCGGCGTCATCATCTTTTTTTTGGGGTTAGTAAGTGGTGCGATTTTAACCATGCTGGAATGTGGCGATGCATTGGGCGAGCTTACATTAGAAAATGCAAAGCTTCGTCTCGATGAAGTCCATCTCCAGGAAAAAATAAGCGAACTTGAAAAAAAAGCACCCAATCTTAGCCGCCTTACAGTTCAGGACATTCATGTCTCCATCGACATGAACGGCAGTGAGATCATCAAACAAGAATTGAAACGGCGTATTTTAAACGATCTACGCGATTTGATCGGGAAAGATCTAAAAAGCGTCGTGGAAATGAATAACGTTTTGTTTGAAATGTACCATCCCCGTCTTTACAACATCAACGGAAAAGAGATACGCATTCGCCTTCAAACACTCATCATCGGACCGGTTCTCGAACTCCATTTTAATGTGGAAGGATAACATGTTAAACATTTTATCCTTCCCACATCTCAGCACGAAACAGCGCTTTACCGATGCGTTCACCATCTGCATACATATCGACTTCGCTTTGGGCGCTCTTACGCGTTGTCGCAAGAACCCTTGGTTCAAAGCGTACAAGGCCGTCAATCGGTACCGGTTTGAAAAAATATACATGCATATCTTCGACTTCATAATCGCCTTTGAGCGTTTTTTTAAGTGCAAGCCGCCCTGCTTCTAAAAGCAGGTTGACCAACACCCCTCCCGATAAGACACCGTAACGATTCGACATTTGCGGAACAATTTTTCCGATATATGCGTGTGGACTCTCCTTATCTTCGATCAGGTGCGTAAACATCTGATCATCGAATGTGTCAGCAAATTGCGGCTGCTTTTGCATGGTTTGCATCGCTTTTAACACATCTTTACGCGTAAGAACGCCGAGGAGATGGCGTGCATGATCGATCACCGGCAACAAATGAACCCCTTCCCAGATCATCGCATGGGCCGATGCAGCAAGCGTGTAATGCGGTTTTGCAAATTCTCCACTCGAGCGCACCACTTGCCGGAGC